>NZ_MECK01000169.1 GCF_014596465.1 Streptomyces sp. CBMA123
CCACCACCGAGGCCTTCGCCTGGCTGGTGACGCTGTTCGCGGCCGGCACCTCGCTGGGCTCGGCGGCCGTCGGCAACGTGCTGGCGCACACCAACGAGCACTGGGCGGCGCTGTGCGGCACCGCGGGGGCCCGGGGGGCGGGGGCCGGCCGGGGCGGCGGCGGCGGGGGCGGCGCCGCCGGCTCGGCGCCCGGCCCGGCCCCCGCGGGCACCGGCGCCCCGGCACCGGCCAGCGCAGGACCGCCCCCGGCCGGACCGCCAGCACCGGACCCGTCGCGGTTCGTCTACCCCGGTCCCGCCAAGCCCGGTTCCTGACCGACACACCCCGGGGCGGGCAGCAGCCCGCCGCCCGCCCCGGGCCCACCGCCCGATCTCAAACCCTCGAAGGAGCCCCTGCGATGACGTCCAGAAGAGTGCCGCGCCCCCGCCCGCCGCCCGCACGCTCATCCCCCTGGAACCCCCGATGTCCTCCTCGCCGCCCGACGCCACCCCTGCGTCCGTCAAGTTCCCCCACCGCAGCCGCCGAGGCGTGCTGCTCGGCCTGAGCGCCCCGCAGCTGACCACCTGCTCCGCCACCGGCCTTCTCCTGCTCGCCGTGCTCGTCACCCGGGGCGTCACCGGCGCCCTGCAGCTCATACCCGTGTGGGCGGGTGTCGCCGCCCTGGTGTTCATCCGCTACCGGGGCCGCACCCTCGCCGACTGGGCGCCCGTCGCCGCCCGCTACGGCCTGCGGCGCCTGCGCGGACAGCTCATCTGGCTCACCCGCCCTTCCTCCCGCCCGGTGCGCGAGGGCCTGCTCCACCTGCCCGGCAGCGCGGCCAGCCTGCGCGTGGTCACCGCGCCCGATGGCCGCTACGGCGCCGTCCACGACCCGCACGCCGGCACCCTCACCGCGATCGTCAAGGTCTCCTCCCGCGCCTACGCGCTGCTCGACCCCGGCACCCAGAACGCCAACGTCAGCGGGTGGGGACGCTCGCTCGCGGCGCTCGCCCGCACCGGCCAGGTCGCCCGCATCCAGGTCATCGAGCGCACCGTCCCCGACACCGGCGACGCGCTGCGCCGCTACTGGGAGGAGCACGGCCGCCCCGACGCCCCGCTCGCCGGTGAGCTGTACGGGGAGCTGATCCGCGGCGCCGGTCCGGCCGCCGCCCCGCATGAGGCGTACGTCGCCATCGCCCTGGACTTCAAGGCCGCGCGGCGGCTGATCAACCAGGCCGGAGGCGGCCTGACCGGCGCCTTCGCGGTCCTGGCCCAGCTCACCTCCGCGTTCGAGCAGTCCGCCCGCACCGCCGGTCTCACCCCGAACGGCTGGCTGTCCGCGGGCGAGATCGCCGCCGTCGCCCGCACCGCCTACGACCCGAAGTCCCGTGCCGCGCTGGACCGCTGGTCCGAGGACGGGCGCCCCTCCGCAGACCCGGCCGCCGCCGGACCGGTGGTCGTGGTGGAGAAGGCCGACCACATCTCGACCGACTCCGCCCACCACACCACGTACTGGGTGGAGAACTGGCCCAGGACGCAGGTCAACCCGGGCTTCCTGCACCAGGTCATGTTCGCCTCCGGCGTGCGCCGCACCGTCTCCCTGTCCTATGAGCCGCAGGACCTCGACTCGGCGCTGCGCGACGTGCGCCGCAAGAAGGCCAGCGTGATCGCCGACTCCGCCGAGCGCGCCCGCAAGGGCCAGGTCTCCAGCGAGGCCGACTCCGTGGAGTACCAGGACATCCAGGACCGCGAGCGCCAGCTGATCGCCGGCCACGCCGACGTCGCCCTCACCGGGCTGCTGACCGTCAGCGCGGACACCGAGGACGAACTGCGCTCCGCCTGCGCCGTCATGGAGACCGCCGCCGTGGGCGCCCAGCTCGACCTGCGCCCGCTCACCTGGCAGCAGGCCGAGGCGTTCACCGCCTCCGCGCTGCCGTTCGCCCTCGCCGCGTGACGCCGGCCCATTCCGAAAGAGCACCCCCTGATGTCGGCCACCACCCCCGTCGCGCAGGACTTCGTCCCGTACGCGACCGCCGCGATCGACTTCCACCGCGCGCTCAACATCCCCACCGGCCCGCTGGTCGCCTCCCGCGCCGAACTGGACTCGCTCCACGAGCACCTGGTCGCGCTGCACGGCCTCCTCGACGCCCACGCCCAGCGCACCGCGCCGCTGCTGCCGGCCGAGGGCGACCACCTCAAGGCCGTACGCACCCGCCTGTGGCAGGCCGCCGACCACCTCCACGCCGCCTACCACTCCTCGCCCCGGCCCGGCAGCGGCGAGGTCCCAGGCCCCGAAGCCTGCCGCGCCCGCCTGCCCGAGGGCGCCCCGGAACTGAGCATCTGCCGCCGCCACCAGGAGACCGCGCAGCTGGTACGCCGCCGCACCACCCCCGCCGACCTGCACGCCCCGTTCACCGGCCTCGTCCGCCGCTGACCCTGCACCCCGGAATCCGTGATCATGCCCAGGAACCGCGCCACCGCCAGCCCCCTGTTCGTCCCGCGCAAGAGCACCCGAGCCCAACAGCGCTCCGCTCGCGCCGAGTTCGCCCAGGCCCGCACCAAGGCCCGCCACGCACAGCCCGCCGCCGAGCGCCGCGAGAGCAGCGGCCCCGATGCGGACCTCCAGCCCGTCTACCCGGCCTCCGGGCGGCCGGGTCCGGCCTCCGCCCGCGGCGGCAGGCTCCGCCTGCCCAAGCATCGCCTGACCACTGCCGTCGCGGGCGGGGCCTTCCCCTTCCTCGCGGAGGCCGGCCTCGGCGCCGAGGGGATGTTCGTCGGCCGTGACCTCCACGCCGAGGGCAGTTTCTGCTTCGACCCGTTCACGCTCTACAACTCCGGCCGGGTGGAGGGGTTCACGAACACCAACGGCTTCCTGTGCGGCATCATCGGCATGGGCAAGTCGGCACTGGCCAAGTCGATTGCCACCCGGTCCATCGCCCACGGCTACAAGATCTATGTGCCGTCCGATCCGAAGGGCGAGTGGTCGGGGCTGGCCCAGGCGCTCGGCGGCCAGACCATCGCATTGGGTCCCGGCCTCCCCGGGAGGTTGAACCCGCTCGACGCGCCGCAGCGCCCGGCCGGGGTGAGCGAGGAGGACTGGAGCGGCGAGGTCCGCAAGCGCCGCCTCCTGCTGCTGGCCAGCCTCGCGGCCACCGTGCTCAAGCGCGACCTGCTGCCGATGGAGCACACGGGCCTCGATGTCGCGCTCGACCTGGTCGTCGCCGACGCCGAAGCCTCCGGCACCGTGCCGCTGCTCGGCGACATCGCCCACGTCCTTGGCCGCCCCGAACGTCTCGACGCCGCCCTCGGCGGCCAGGCCGGAAGCCTCGGCCACGCCACCGACGACCTCGCCCACGCCCTGCGCCGCCTGGTCCACGGCGACTTGAGCGGCATGTTCGACGCGCCGTCCACCGTCGTGTTCGACGCGAACGCGCCGATGCTCTCCATCGACCTGTCCCGGCTCAGCAGCAGCGGCGACGACACCGCCCTCGTCCTCGCGATGACCTGCGCCTCGACGTGGATGGAGGCGGCCCTCGCGGACCCGACCGCGGGTCGCCGGTGGGTGATCTACGACGAGGCGTGGCGGATCATGCGGCACGTGGGTCTGCTGGAGCGCATGCAGCAGCAGTGGAAGCTCAGCCGAGGGTTGGGCATCGCCAACCTGCTGATCGTGCACCGGCTCAGCGACCTGCTGTCCGCGGGCGACGCCGGATCGCGCGGGCGCGTCCTGGCCGAGGGCCTCCTGGCCGACTGCAGCACGCGGATCATCTACCGCCAGGAACCGGACCAGATCCCCGCCGCCATGGCCCTGCTCGGCCTCACCGGCGTCGAAGCCCAGGCCATCGCCGCCCTCACGCGAGGCCGGGGCCTGTGGAAGGTCGCCGGCCTGAGCTTCATCGTCCAGCACCTCCTCCACTCGCGCGAACGCCAGCTCTACGACACCGACTTCCGCCTCGCCGCCTAGACCGGGCACCGCCTACGCCCGCCCTCCGAACGGAACATCCATCCGGTCACTGGGCGAGGACGCGAGACGCCCGGCCCGGTGGCCGTGCGCTCTACCAGCAGATTCCGGCCGGGCCAAACTCCCGGTTCTCCGCATCATCAGCTCCGCCGGAAGCCGTCCTCACGGCCCCGGCAGCCCTTGTCCGTACGAGCGAAGCGGAGCCCCCCGTGCCTGCCCAGCTTCCCGATGTCGCTATCGGTCACCACCCGAGCCACGGCATCGTCGCCTCCCTGCCCACCCAGTCGCCCGCCGCCGAGTGGATGCTGGAACGCCTCGAATTCCAGCGCCTGCCCGGCAACCCGAAGCTCTTCACCCTCACCGACCAGCACCGCGAAGCCCCCGAGCGCGCCGCCTGGGCCGCCAAGCTCCTCACCGGCGCCGGCTACCGCGTCAACACCGACATGGCCCTGGCCTCCGAGCCCGCCAACGGCAAGCACCGGGCCCAAGCGAGGCAGACCGACGCCGCACCGGAGGTCTCCGGGCCGCAGCGCGCCCCCGCGCCGAGTGCGGGCCCGGACGTCGCCATCGCCGAGCACCCGAGCCTGGGCATCGTCGCCGCCGTCAACGACGACCTGCCCTTCAACCCGGGCATCTTCCTGGACACCGATGGCTGGCGCCATCACCGGGAACTGGACGTCTACCTCCCCCCGGCCGGCACCCGGGCGGAGTCGCTCGACGTGGTGGCCCACACCGTCATGGGACTGCGGCGCGGCAACTTCCAGGTCGCCTTGCAGCCCCAGCTCGCCGAGGACGTCGCTGCTCACCGCACAACGGTCCGGCAGGCGTTCACCACGCACAAGTTCCGCGTCGACGAGGCCGCGTTCAAGGCACCCGCCACCGTGCCGACCGCCATCGCGGTGAGCCCGCCACCAGCGGCGGTCGATCCGCGCATCGCCTTCGCCCGCGCCCGCTGACCACCCCCACCCCACCCCTTAAGGAGCAGAGCGCATGGCCGTGAAGAAGGTCTGGCAGATCACCCACTCGTGCGGGCACGAGGCCGAGCGCGACCTCGGCGACCGTCCGGCCGACCGCCGGGCCGGCTTCGCCGAGTGGCTGGCCAGGCAGGAGTGCACCGACTGCTGGCGCGCGGCGAAGGCCGGTGACGAGGCCGAGAAGACGGCGTGGCTGGAGGCCAAGCGGGCCACCGAGCAGGCCGAGTCGGACGACTGGTCCAAGCAGTACCGGATGCCGCCGCTGGAGGGCACCGAGAAGGGCATCGCCTGGGGCGTCCGGTGCCGCCACCAGGTCCTCTCCGCCGCTTACACCGCGCTCGTCCTCGACGCCGGCATGGCGGAAGCCGAGTGGGAACAGATCGAGGACCAGGCCCGCACGATCACCCGCGCCGGCTGGTGGATCGACCAGCGCGCCTGCGAACCCGGCGACCTGCCGGAGCTGCTGGAGGCGGCCGTCGACACCGACCGGCCGACCGAGAACCCTTTCGCCTGACCTGCCCGGGCCCTGTCCTGGCCCGGAGCGCCTTCGCCAACTCTCTTCTTCCTCAAAGCGATTCGAAAGTCCCGCCATGTCCTCCTCCCCGCTGTCCTGCACCGTTCGCCGCACCGAGAGCACGACCGACCTGCTCACCGTGCTGAACGACGACGATCCCGACTTCGAGTCCTACCTGCTGGCGTCGTGGTCACCGGGTCCGCCCGCCGAGGAGGACATCGTCCTGCCGGACCTGGCGGCACTGCTGGACGAGCCGCTGGCGCTGCGCAAGCCCCGCACCGGCCACACTCCGTCCCGGCGCCTGACCTGGCACTGCTCGATACGCAGCAGCGGCGCGCTCAGCGACGACCAGTGGTTCGAGCTGACGTGGAAGGTGCTCGACGCCACCGGCATCGAACCGGACGGCGACCCCGACGCCTGCCGGTGGGTGGCCCTGCGCAACACAGCCGACCGGCTCGACCTCGTCGCCACTGTCATCCGCCAGGACGGCCGCTGGGCCCGGCTGCACAACGACCAGCGCTGGGCCCGCTTCGCCTGCGAGGACTTCGCCCGTGACCGCGGGCTCGCCCCGCAGCACTGACGCTCGCGGAACAGCCCGGCGGCCGGCCCGCCGCCCCGCTTGAGAGGGAATGCCGTGATCGCCCACCTGCAGCGCGCCGCCACCACGGCCGCGCTGATCCCCGCGCTCTACGGCCCGGACGACCCACACCGCCGGCTGCGTCCCAGGCTGATCGGCGCCGACTACCGGGGCGCCGACAAGCAGCTGCCCCTGTTCGGCGACCCCCAGGAGGTCCTCGGCGGCGGCGTCTTGGACGCCCCCGCCCAGCGGATCGGCGCCCGGGCACCGGAGCGGCCGGTGTGGATGTGCTCGGTGCGCTCCGACCCCGGGCACCCGGACCTGAGCGATGCCCAGTGGGCCGAGGTCGCCAGGCGCCTGGTCTCCGCGACCGGTCTCGCCCCCGCCGGCGACCCGAAGGGCTGCCGGTGGGCCGCGATCCGCAACCTCGACCACTCGGTGCACATCGTCGCCACCGTCGTCCGCGAGGACGGCCGCATCCACGGCACCTACCGCGACGCCTTCCACGTACAGGCCGAGTGCAACCGCATCGCCGCCGAACTCGGCCACCTCACCCGGACCGTCCCCTCCGTCACCACCGCCAAGGACTACCGGATGCCCACCCCCGCGATCAGCATCAGCATCGAGCCGAGCGGCAGCGTCTCCGCCAAGGGCTCCAGCGACGACCTGTCCGCCGCCCTGCTCAAGCACGCCGGCTTCCAGGAGAAGGCCGACTGGTACGGCCGCCGGCACCGGCTGCCCACCACCACGGCCCACGCCGACCGGGTCGCCGTCGCCACGCACGCCGCCGAGATGCTGCGCGCGGCCCGCTACAACGTCGACCTCGACCCCAAGCTCGACCCCGGCCGCCTCACGACCCCCACCGATCCGCAGGGCCTCAAGGCCGCTGGCCGGCAGGTCCTGGAGCTGGCCGACCAGATCCGCGGCGCCTCCAGCGCCGCCGACGCCGCCAACGCCTTGGACCAGCTCCTCGACCCCGATGACGGCGTCCTCGCCCGGCTGCGGGAAGCATTGGAGGCGGCGGCGGAGCAGGTCACGGACCTGGCCCCCGACGAGTACGAGCTGTCCGACCGCTTCTCCTCCAGCGCCGAACTGATCGGCACCGCCGAGGCCGAACTGGCTGACACCATCAGCGATCTGCGGACCATAGGCGCCGCGCCCGCAGGGCCCGAGCCGGGCCAACCGGTGCAGGCCGCCGATTCCCTGCGCACCCGGGCAGCGCTCGCCCGCAGTGCCGCTGCCCCGGCACCCCGGCCCATCGGCCCGCTTACCGCAGCTGTCCCCGCCCGGGCGCCGTCCGTACCGGCCGCATCCGCGGGGCTTGCCGGCCGAGCCCGCTGACCGAATCGAAGGAAACACGATCATGCGTACGCTCGCCGACGTATACGGCACCGACGTCGAGATCATCAGCCGCTCGGACCAGGTGGTCCGGGCCTACTGCCGCACCGACGCCCCCGACCAGGTCCATCAACTCCTGCGCCAGTGCGGCTTCACCTCCTCCGGGTCGCACGACCTCTGCTGCTACCAGCTGCCCGACTACCTGTCCTTCCCCGACCGGATGAAGGCCGCCTCCATGGCAACCGACCGCCTGGACGAAGCCGGGTACCGGGTCGGGATCGTGCCCCACCTGGTCGTCGGGTACGTCGGCGAGAACTGCATCGTCCAGACCGAGGTACAGCGCCTCGCCGCCACCCGCCGCACCCCCGCCGCCGGGGCCGCCCCCGAGCAGTCCGATCTGCCCGCGCCGCCGTCTGTCCGGCCTGCCGCCCGCACCCGCTGAAACGTTCCGCTGGTCCCACCTCCCGAGGAGAGCATCGTGATCCGTACGAGAGCCGAGCGCGCCCCGCCCGCCGTCGCCCGCTCGCACCCTCCTGGACTCCCTCTTGCCTGCCCCGCGCACCGGCGCGCCGTCGACCACCTCCGGCTCGGACGCGCTCCTCTACCTCCTGTTCGCCGTCGTCGGCGCCGCCCTCGCCTTCGGCTCCCTCGCCTGGCTGATCGGCAACGTCACCAACTACTTCGTAGGGTCCGGTGATTGGGCGCCGTTCCACGCCACCGAAGCCCTCCTTCACCCCGACCGGCTGTGGCCCCACCTCGGCCCGGTCGCCGTCCTGGTCGGCGCCCGGATCGTCCCCGGCGCCCTCACTCTCGCCACCGCCGTCACCGTCCTGGCGCTGTGGCTGCGCCACCGCTCCGGCGCCAGGAGCGGTCTAGCCCGCAAGGCGGACATAGCGCCGCTCCTGGACAAGGAGAGCACCAAGAAGGCCCGCAGCCTGCGCCCGAGCCTGAACGGCCGGGAGTGTAAAAGAGGTTGAGCCGAACGACCGCGGCATCCTGATCGGCACGCTCTCCCCGGGCAGGGCCGAGGTCCGCGCCTCCTGGGAGGACGTGATGGTCGCCATCATGGCGCCCCGCTCCGGCAAGACCTCAGGCATCGCGATCCCGGCGATCCTCGCCGCCCCCGGACCGGTGCTGCTGACCTCGAACAAGGCCGCCAACGACGCGTACACCACCTGCGTTGACGCCCGTGCGAAGGTCGGCAAGGTCTGGACACTCGACCCGCAGCAGATCGCGCACCACCCGCGCGAGATGTGGTGGGACATCCTCGCGGACGCCCGTGACCTCGCCGGCGCCAAGCGGCTGGCGACGCATTTCGTGACCGCGAGCGTGGACGAGTCCAGCGGCTCCGACTTCTGGTCGACCGCGGCGAGCAACACCCTCGGGTCGCTGTTCCTGGCCGCCGCGAGCCACCGCCGCCCGATCACCGACGTGCTGGCCTGGCTCGCCTCGCCCTCCGACCGCACCCCCGTCGACCTGCTCACCGACGCCGGGCACCACGCGGTCGCCGCCCAGCTCCAGGGCACCGTCACGGGTGCCACGGAGACGAGGGACGGTATTTACGAGACGGCGCGCCAGTATGCGAGCTGCCTGCTCGACCCGGAGATCGCCGCCTGGGTCACCCCCACCGAGGGCCTGCCGGAGTTCAAGCCGTTCGCCTTCGCCTCCAGCCGGGACACGCTGTTCCTGCTCAGCAAGGATGGCGGCGGCAGCGCCTCAGCGATCATCGCCGCTGCTGCCGACGCGGTGATGCGCGCGGCCGTCATCGTGGCGGAGCGCTCCGGCGGACGGCTCGACCCGCCCGCGCTGTGCGTGCTCGACGAGGCCGCCAACGTCTGCAAAATTTCGGACCTCCCGGACCTGTACAGCCACTTGGGCAGCCGGGGCGTCATCCCGATCACCATCCTGCAGTCCTACCGCCAGGGCCAGCGCTGCTGGGGGGAAGCGGGCATGGACGCCCTCTGGTCCGCGGCGACCGTCAAGGTGATCGGCAGCGGCATTGATGACGCCGACTTCGCGGACAAGCTGTCGCGGCAGATCGGCGAGCACGACGTGCAGACCGTCTCCGTGTCCGACTCCGGCAGCGGCAAGTCGACGTCGGTGTCGATGCGCACCGAGCGCGTCCTGCCGCCCGACGAGATCCGCGCCCTGCCCAAGGGCAAGATCCTGCTCTTCGCGACCGGCATGAAGGTGGCGATGCTCGACCTCAGGCCCTGGTACAAGGAGCGCTCCGCCAAGGAGATCGGCCCGGCCTCCGCCCGCGCCACCAAGGCCATCACCGAACGCGCCCTCGCCAAGGGCACCACCACCCCCGGCGACTTCACCCTCTCGGCCTGACCCGCCCCGTCCGGCGGCGCCGACCACGAGTCCGCCCCTCTTCGGCCGGCGCCGCCGCCACTTCCCCTCATCCGCTCCAACCGGGTGTGCCACGTCCACCCGCCCACGCCAAGGACACCTCCGTGACCACAACGACCGCTCCCGCCCTGCGAGTTCTCTCACTCGGCGCAGGGGTTCAGAGCAGTGTGCTGCTGCTCCTGGCCGCCGAAGGCCACCTGCCCGGCCTCGACTACGCGATCTTCGCCGACACGGGCTGGGAACCCGCCTCCGTGTACGCGCACCTCGACCGGATCGAGCGGGAGGTCGCCGAGCCCGCCGGCATCCCGATCCTGCGCGTCTCCTCCGGCAACATCCGCGACGACGCCCTCGACCCGACGAAGCGCTTCGCGTCGATGCCGCTGCACATCCTCAACCCCCAAGGCACCGAGGGGCTTTCACGGCGCCAGTGCACGGGCCAGTACAAGATCAAGCCGATCAAGGAGCAGGTCCGGTCCCTGCTCGGCCACCCGTACCCGCAGCGGGTGCCGGCCGGGGTGTTCGTGGAGCAGTGGATCGGCATCTCCACCGACGAGTTCCACCGGGCCAAGGACGCCGATGTCGCCTACATGAAGAATCGTTTCCCTCTGATCGAGGAGGGGTTCTCCCGCGCGGACTGCCTGCGGCTGCTGCGCTCGCGCGGCTTCGAGTCCACGCCGAAGTCGAGCTGCCTGGGGTGCCCGTTCCACGGAAACTCGCAATGGAGGGCCCTCCGCGACAACTCGCCCGCGGAGTGGGAGGACGTCGTCGCGTTCGACCGTGCCATCCGCAACGGCAACGCGCGGGCAACCGCCGAGGGCACCCCGCTGCTTGGGCAGGCGTACCTGCACCGCAGCCGCCGCCCCCTGGACGAGGCGCCGATCGACCGGGTCACCGCGCACGAGTGGGCGGGTCGGCAGACCGACGTCTTCGACGCGCTCGCGGACGCCGAGCTGGAGGCCGGTGACGTGGACGGCTGCTCGCCCTGGGCCTGCCGTGCCGGTCAGCCGGTCAGCGTCGGCCGTGACTCCTTCGGGCTGGCGGCATGAGCGTGTGGAGCACTCCCGCCGCCGACCGCGCCGCCGCGCTGCGCGAGCAGGCCGAGCGCTGCGGCGACCCGTCCGCCGCGCTGCCGGACCTCGAACTGCTCAACGCCGCGTACGAGTCGCTGCTGCGCGAGCAGATCGACACCCGCGACCGGTACATGTCGCTGCTGACCTCGCTGCGCAAGCACGACGAGCAGGTCCGCGCGGCGGCCGTCGCCTCCTTCAAGGGCCACGCCGACCGTTTCGCGCAGGACGCGGTGCGCCAGCACATGCGCCCCTTCCACGAACTCCTCTACCGCGTCGAGAAGTTGTCGGACCGGCCCGGCGTGCAGCAGGTGGAGGACCTGCGCTCGGTCGGGGTTCGGGTGGCCCACCAGCTCAAGGACGCGGGCCCGGCCGAGAACCTCATCGACCCGGACGGCGCCCGCGCCACCCTGCGGTCCGTGCACAGCGTCGTCGGCGTGCTGGAGGGGCGGCCGGGCCTGGACGGCGCCGAGGTGCTCGACCTGGTCAAGGACGTGCTCGACGGCGAGCCGCCCAGCGCCGTGTTCGAGATCGCCGACCGCGCCGGCCCCCGGCCCTCGCTGCCGGTGGCCGCGCCGCCGTTCGCCGGTCCCGGGTGGAACGACCTGGGGCACCTGTGGGCCTTCCAGGACGCCGATTCCGGTGCCCACGTGAAGGCGTACCCGATGGGCGGCGAGGACTGGTACTTGGACCTGTGGTCCGCGCAGGGCCAGCTGCTCGCCTTCGGCTCGGCGACGGCCGACGAGGTCGCCGCCCTGGCCCCGGCGCTCACGGCCAAGGCCGAAGCGTGGTCCCGGGACCGCAGCGAGTACGGCTGGCGCCGCTTCGCCGACACCGCCCAGGCCGTGCGCGCGGCCCCGGACCAGGCCCGGGTCCGGGCCGCCACCGCCTCCTCACCCTCCCGCACCGCAGGCCGGAA
>NZ_MECK01000170.1 GCF_014596465.1 Streptomyces sp. CBMA123
GCCCGGCCGAGAAGCCCGCCGCGGAGCGGTCCGCCGAGCGCCCCGGCGTCCCCGGAGTGCCCGCCCCGCCCGGCGCTCCCCCGGCCGGCGGCTCGCGCAAGGACGAACCGGCCGCCCGGCTGAACCCCAAGTACCTGTTCGACACCTTCGTCATCGGCGCCAGCAACCGCTTCGCGCACGCGGCGGCGGTGGCCGTCGCCGAGGCCCCGGCCAAGGCGTACAACCCGCTCTTCATCTACGGCGAGTCCGGGCTGGGCAAGACCCACCTGCTGCACGCCATCGGGCACTACTCGCGCAGCCTCTTCCCGGGCACCCGGGTGCGCTACGTGTCCTCCGAGGAGTTCACCAACGAGTTCATCAACTCGATCCGGGACGGCAAGGCGGACACCTTCCGCCGCCGCTACCGGGACATGGACATCCTGCTCGTGGACGACATCCAGTTCCTGGCGAGCAAGGAGTCCACCCAGGAGGAGTTCTTCCACACCTTCAACACCCTCCACAACGCGAACAAGCAGATCGTCCTGTCCTCGGACCGGCCGCCCAAGCTGCTGACCACGCTGGAGGACCGGCTGCGCAACCGCTTCGAGTGGGGGCTGATCACCGACGTCACCCCGCCGGAGCTGGAGACCCGGATCGCGATCCTGCGCAAGAAGGCGATCCAGGAACAACTCAACGCCCCCGCCGACGTGTTGGAGTTCATCGCGTCCCGGATCACCCGCAACATCCGGGAGTTGGAGGGCGCGCTGATCCGGGTCACCGCCTTCGCCAACCTCAACCGGGCCCCGGTGGACCTGGAGTTGGCCGGGATCGTCCTCAAGGACCTGATCCCAGGCGGGGACGAGGACGCCGGCCCGGAGATCACGGCGCAGGTCATCATGCAGCAGACCGCCGCGTACTTCGGCCTGAGCGTGGACGACCTCTGCGGCTCCTCGCGCAGCCGGGTGCTGGTGACGGCCCGGCAGATCGCCATGTACCTGTGCCGGGAGCTCACCGACCTCTCGCTGCCGAAGATCGGCGCGCAGTTCGGCGGCCGCGACCACACCACGGTGATGCACGCGGACCGCAAGATCCGCTCGCTGATGGCCGAGCGGCGCTCCATCTACAACCAGGTCACCGAACTCACCAACCGCATCAAGAGCTAGCGTCACGGCGCGAGTTGGGTGCCGTCGGCCGCGAAGCCCGGCCCCGGCACCGGGACGGGCCCCGAAGGGCGTCAGGAGCGATCCTGACGCCCTTTCGCCGTTTCCACAGGTGTGCGTCGCGCCTCGGCTGGGCAGGGATCCGCTCGACGGACGTTCCACCAGTCCACAGCCCGCGCCGAACAACTGAGCGGTGATTCGAAAACCGAGGGCGCGCAGGGCCGTTGTCCACAGGACGGGCCCCTTCTGCACGGTCCACAGGCCGGGGAGTCCGGAGTTATCCAGAATTCGTCCACAGGCCCGTCGCCGCTACGCTCTTCCGCGCAGGTCAGGTGCCTGTGGACTTGTGCACAACGGTTATCCACAGGGTGTGGACAATTGACGGGCCACCAGTGGGCCATCCGGGTTATCCACCGGTTGTCCCCAGGGGCGGGGCGGTTATCCCCAGGTTGTCCACAGCTGGGTCCACAGTTCGACAACCTTGTGCCGCCGTTCATACCCTGGTGTGAAAGGCGTCACGAAAAGTTGACCGGCGCCCGTGGATAACCGGGCCCGGATCTGGGGACAGCCCTGGGGATAACCTGTGGATACCCTGCGTGCCCTGTGGGTAACGCTCGGCTGTCCACAGCGCGCTCTCCCCGTCCACAGCCGCCGTCCACACCCACTGTGGACAAAATTTGGGCGCTGACCTGCGGAAACGGGGTTATCCACGGTTTCCACAGGCCCTACTACTACCGCTACACAGTTAGACCGTGAACCTGCTTTCAAAGTGGGTGGGCCCGAAATCTGTGGACAACCGCTCCCAGACATCTGTTCGGTTTGCTTCCGCCCGTCTGCCCCGTCTGTCGGCGGAGTACGTCAGACTGTCCTTTGCGACTGGAAGCGGAGTGGTAGAGCTCGGCGGACAGGCGGACCGACGATCAAGATCAGACGAACCAGAGTGCGAGCGGGAGCGCTCGATCCAGGAGGCGGTTACCGGTGAAGTTCCGGGTGGAGCGTGACGTCCTCGCGGAGGCGGTGGCCTGGGCTGCTCGCAGCCTCCCGGCACGGCCGCCGGTGCCGGTGCTGGCCGGCCTGCTGCTGACCGCGCAGGAGGGCAGCCTGGCGCTGTCCGGCTTCGACTACGAGGTCTCGGCCCGGGTCGAGCTGGAGGCGGACATCGAGGAGGCCGGCACCGTCCTGGTCTCCGGTCGCCTGCTCAACGACATCTCGCGGAACCTTCCCAACAGGCCGGTGGAGATCTCCACCGACGGCCAGCGGGTCAGCGTGGTCTGCGGCAGCTCCCGCTTCACCCTCCCCACCCTGCCCGTGGACGAGTACCCGGCCCTGCCGCAGATGCCGACCGCTACCGGCACCGTCTCCGGTGACGTCTTCGCCTCCGCGGTCAGCCAGGCCGCCGTCGCGGCCGGCCGGGACGACACCCTGCCGGTGCTCACCGGTGTCCGGGTCGAGATCGAGGGCGACCGGATCACCCTGGCCGCCACCGACCGCTACCGCTTCGCCGTCCGCGACCTGCTGTGGAAGCCCGAGCAGTCGGACATCTCCGCGGTCGCGCTCGTCCCGGCCAAGACCCTCCAGGACATCGCCAAGTCCCTGGGCAGCGGTGACACCGTCTCCATCGCGCTCTCCTCGGGTGGCGCGGGCGAGGGCCTGATCGGTTTCGAGGGCGCCGGCCGCCGCACCACCACCCGGCTGCTGGAGGGCGAGTTCCCCAAGTTCCGCAGCCTCTTCCCGACCGAGTTCAGCGCGGTCGCCGCGATCCAGACCCAGCCCTTCCTGGAGGCGCTCAAGCGCGTCTCGCTGGTCGCCGAGCGCAACACCCCGGTCCGGCTCAACTTCGAGCAGGGCGTGCTGACCCTGGAGGCCGGCTCGGGTGACGACGCCCAGGCCACCGAGCGGGTCGAGGCAGACCTCGAGGGCGACGACATCTCGATCGCCTTCAACCCGGGCTACCTGGAGGAGGGCCTCAAGGCCATCGACTCCCCCTTCGCCCAGCTGAGCTTCACCACCCCGACCAAGCCGGCCCTGCTGAGCGGCAGGGTCTCGGTGGACGCCGAGGAGGACAAGGCGTACCAGTACCTGATCATGCCGGTCCGCCTCTCCGGCTGATCCCCGGCCAGGTCGGTCATCCACAGGCTGTGCACACCCGCTGTGCACAGCCTGTGGACGTCTCCCCCGGTCGGCCCGGCAGCGCGGAGCCCGGATCCGCCGGAAGCGTAGGCTCGGGGAAGTGCGGCAACGGCGCCGCCGCCAGGCACGTCCCCACAGTAAGGATTTGGTCATGGAGCTCGGCCTCATCGGTCTCGGCAAGATGGGCGGCAACATGCGCGAGCGGATCCGCCGCGCCGGCCACACCGTCATCGGATTCGACCGCAACCCGGAGATCTCCGACGTCGAGAGCCTGCAGGAGCTCGTCACCAAGCTCCAGGGCCCGCGCGTGGTCTGGGTGATGGTCCCGGCCGGTGCCGCGACCCAGGCGACCGTCGACGAGCTCGCCGAGCTGCTCTCCCCCGGTGACGTCGTGGTCGACGGTGGCAACTCCCGCTGGACCGACGACATCAAGCACGCCGAGACGCTGGCGGCCAAGGGCATCGGCTTCGTCGACTGCGGCGTCTCCGGCGGCGTCTGGGGCCTGGAGAACGGCTACGCGCTGATGTACGGAGGCGACGCCGAGCACGTCGCCCGCGTCCAGCCGGTGTTCGACGCGCTCAAGCCCGAGGGCGACTTCGGCTCGGTGCACGCGGGTGCGGTGGGCGCCGGCCACTTCGCCAAGATGGTCCACAACGGCATCGAGTACGCGATGATGCAGGCCTTCGCCGAGGGCTGGGAGCTGCTGGAGGCCGCCCCCGAGGTCACCGACGTGCGCGAGATCTTCCGCAGCTGGCAGGAGGGCACCGTCATCCGCTCCTGGCTGCTGGACCTGGCCGTCCGCGCCCTGGACGAGGACGAGCACCTGGACAAGCTGCGCGGCTGGGCCGCCGACTCCGGCGAGGGCCGCTGGACCGTCGAGGCCGCGATCGACCACGCCGTGCCGCTGCCGGCGATCACCGCCTCGCTGTTCGCCCGTTTCGCCTCCCGCCAGGACGACTCCCCGCAGATGAAGATGATCGCCGCGCTGCGCAACCAGTTCGGCGGCCACGCGGTCGAGTCCAAGTAACCGACCCGGCCGGGGCCCGGGGGTCGTCCCCCGGGCGGCCACAGACACAGAAGGCGGGCGCAGTCCACAGCCATGCACGTCGCGCACCTGTCGCTCGCCGACTTCCGGTCGTACGCCCGGGTCGAGGTTCCCCTCGACCCGGGCGTGACGGCCTTCGTCGGGCCCAACGGCCAGGGCAAGACCAACCTGGTCGAGGCGATCGGCTACGTCGCCACCCTGGGCAGCCACCGGGTCGCGACCGACGCCCCGCTGATCCGGCTGGGCACCGAACGGGCGGTCATCCGCACCTCGGTGGTGGACCGCGGCCGCTCCACCCTGATCGAGCTGGAGCTCACGGCCGGCAAGGCCAACCGGGCCCGGATCAACCGCTCCGACAACGTCCGCCCGCGCGACGTGCTGGGCCTGCTGCGCACCGTGCTGTTCGCCCCCGAGGACCTCAGCCTGGTCAAGGGCGACCCGGGCGAGCGCCGGCGCTTCCTGGACGAGCTGCTGACCGCCCGGGCACCCCGGCTGGCCGGGGTCCGGCAGGACTACGAGCGGGTGCTCAAGCAGCGCAACGCCCTGCTGAAGACCGCCGCGATGGCCCGCCGGGCCGGCGGCGGCAAGGGCGCCGACCTGTCCACCCTGGAGGTCTGGGACGGCCATCTGGCCCGCGCCGGAGCCGAGTTGACGGCCTTCCGGATCCAACTGGTGGCCGCCCTGCAGCCGTTGGTGACGGCCGCGTACGGCCGGGTGGCCCCGGGCGGCGGCGAGACCACGCTGGAGTACCGCAGCTCCTTCGAGGGCGAGCTGCCGACCAGCCGGGAGCAGGCCGAGGAACAGCTGCTGGCCGCGCTGCAGACGGTCCGCAAGCAGGAGGTCGAGCGGGGGATCACCCTGGTCGGCCCGCACCGCGACGAGCTGGTGCTCAAGCTGGGCCCGCTGCCCGCCAAGGGCTACGCCAGCCACGGTGAGTCCTGGTCGTTCGCGCTGGCGCTGCGGCTGGCCTCGTACGAGCTGCTGCGCGCCGACGGCGGCGAGCCGGTGCTGGTCCTGGACGACGTGTTCGCCGAGCTGGACGCGGCCCGCCGGGACCGGCTGGCCGAGCTGGTGGCCGACGGCGAGCAGGTGCTGGTGACGGCGGCGGTGGCCGAGGACGTGCCGAAGGCGCTGGCCGGCGCCCGGTTCGCGGTCTCCGACGGCGCCGTCCGCCGGATCGACGCCTGATCCCCTCCCAGCCACACCACGGCACTGCAGGTGCCGACGTCCGGCGTCCGCGCACTCCCGTAGGCTGGACGGCTCATCGGGTTGTCCACAGGCTGGGGAAAGGAGATCGCCATGAGCGAGTCGGCGGAGACCTCCCCCGGCCCCGGCGCCGCCGAGCCCACCGGTGCCGACCTCGCCCGGTCCGCCCTGCGGGCCGCCCGCGCCCAGGCCCGTCAGCGCGGTGAGCAGGTCCAGCAGAAGCGCGAGGCGAAGCGGCACGGGCTGCGCAGTGGTGCCCGTTCGGACGGCCGCGACCCGGTGCCGCTGGGCGCGGCGCTGAACCGGCTGCTGACCGAGCGCGGCTGGGAGTCCTCGGCCGCGGTCGGCGGCGTGATGGGCCGTTGGCCGCAGATCGTCGGCCCGGACATCGCCGCGCACTGCCACCCCTCCTCCTACGACGAGGCCGCCGCGGTGCTCACCGTGCAGTGCGACTCCACCGCCTGGGCCACCCAACTGCGCTGGCTGGCACGGCAGTTGGTGGCACGTCTGAATCACGAGCTGGGCCACGGCACGGTCCGCACCATCAAGGTGCTGGGCCCGGCCGCGCCAGCCCGCGGCTACGGCCGGCTGCGCGCGCCGGGCAGCAAGGGCCCGGGCGACACCTGGGGCTGAGCCCGGCCGGCGCCGGTCGGCCCCGGCCGGGATCGGAGCACGATCTTCCGGAACCCCTGACGGCCCTTCCAGGCGCCTCAGGCCCCCCGGGCGAGTATCGGGACTCGTGCCGAGGGGATTCAGGGCGGCATATCTGCCTTCAAGGGCTGCCAAACGCCCATCTCTGTCAGTCGTACCGGTAGACTGAAAGCCAAACACTGTTGCTAGTGGCAACCGAGTCGAAACGCCGTGGTCGCACGCCCGCCCGCACGGGGTGGGAATGCGGCCCGTGCTGTGCCAGAGAGGGCGCTTCGTGGCCGATTCCGGCAACCCCAGCCAGACCCCAGACCAGACCGAGCAGGCTTCCTACACCGGTAGCAACATCCAGGTGCTGGAAGGCCTCGACGCCGTCCGCAAGCGCCCCGGCATGTACATCGGTTCCACCGGCGAGCGCGGCCTGCACCACCTGGTGCAGGAGGTCGTGGACAACTCCGTCGACGAGGCGATGGCGGGGTACGCCGACACCATCGACGTCACGATCATGGCCGACGGCGCGATCCGCGTCGTCGACAACGGCCGAGGCATCCCGGTGGACATCGTCCCCGGCCAGGACAAGCCCGCCGTCGAGGTCGTGCTCACCGTCCTGCACGCCGGCGGCAAGTTCGGCGGCGGTGGCTACGCCGTCTCCGGCGGTCTGCACGGCGTCGGCGTCTCCGTGGTGAACGCGCTGTCCACCAGGCTGTCGGTGGAGATCCACAAGGACGGCAGCGTCTGGACCCAGGACTACAAGATGGGTGCCCCGGCCACCCCCCTGGCCAAGGGCGCGGAGACCGACCGCACCGGCACCACGGTCACCTTCTGGGCCGACGGCGACATCTTCGAGACCACCGTCTACTCCTTCGAGACGCTCTCCCGGCGCTTCCAGGAGATGGCCTTCCTCAACAAGGGCCTGTCGATCTCGCTGACCGACGAGCGCCCCGAGCACGTGGACGAGGAGGGCAAGCCGCTCACCGTCACGTACAAGTACGACGGCGGCATCGCCGACTTCGTCGCCCACCTCAACTCCCGCAAGGGCGACGTCATCCACCCCTCGGTGATCGACTTCGAGGCGGAGGACAAGGACAAGGCGATCTCGGTGGAGATCGCGATGCAGTGGAACTCCTCCTACACCGAGGGGGTCTACAGCTTCGCCAACACCATCCACACCCACGGCGGCGGCACCCACGAGGAGGGTTTCCGCGCCGCGCTGACCGGCCTGGTCAACCGCTACGCGCGGGACAAGAAGCTGCTCCGCGAGAAGGACGACAACCTCTCCGGCGAGGACATCCGCGAGGGTCTGACCGCGATCATCTCGGTCAAGCTCGGCGAGCCGCAGTTCGAGGGCCAGACCAAGGACAAGCTCGGCAACACCGAGGCGAAGACCTTCGTCCAGAAGGTCGTCCACGAGCACCTCAACGACTGGATGGACCGCAACCCCACCGAGGCCGCGGACATCATCCGCAAGTCCATCCAGGCCGCCACCGCGCGCGTCGCCGCCCGCAAGGCCCGCGACCTCACCCGCCGCAAGGGCCTGCTGGAGTCCGCCTCGCTGCCGGGCAAGCTCTCGGACTGCCAGTCCAAGGACCCGTCCGAGTGCGAGATCTTCATCGTCGAGGGTGACTCCGCCGGCGGCTCGGCCAAGCAGGGCCGGGACCCGCGCACCCAGGCCATCCTGCCGATCCGCGGCAAGATCCTGAACGTCGAGAAGGCCCGGATCGACAAGGTGCTGCAGAACACCGAGGTCCAGGCGCTGATCTCGGCCTTCGGCTGCGGCATCCAGGAGGACTACGACGAGTCCAAGCTGCGGTACCACAAGATCGTCCTGATGGCGGACGCCGACGTCGACGGACAGCACATCCGCACCCTGCTGCTGACCCTGCTGTTCCGCTTCATGCGGCCGCTGGTCGAGTCCGGGTACGTCTACCTCGCCATGCCGCCGCTGTACAAGATCAAGTGGGGCAAGGACGACTTCGAGTACGCCTACTCGGACCGCGAGCGCGACGCGCTGATCGCCGCCGGCGTCGAGGCCGGCCGCCGCCTGCCCAAGGACGACGCGATCCAGCGCTTCAAGGGTCTCGGCGAGATGAACGCCGAGGAGCTCCGGGTCACCACCATGGACGCCGAGCACCGGCTGCTGCTCCAGGTCACCCTGGAGGACGCCGCCCGCGCCGACGAGCTGTTCTCCGTGCTGATGGGCGAGGACGTCGAGGCCCGCCGCTCCTTCATCCAGCGCAACGCCAAGGACGTCCGCTTCCTGGACGTGTGACGCCTGCGACCCAGGCCCCGCACGTACCAGTCCGCGTGAAAGGAAACTGACCACCAGTGGTCGACGACAACCGTCCCGAAGGCGAACAGCCCGAGACTCCCGAGACCCCCGCGGCCACCACCCAGGTGACCATGCGGATCGAGCCGGTCGAGCTCGAGACAGAGATGCAGCGCTCGTACCTCGACTACGCGATGAGCGTGATCGTCAGCCGGGCGCTCCCCGAGGTCCGCGACGGCCTCAAGCCGGTGCACCGCCGCGTGCTCTACGCGATGTACGACGGCGGGTACCGCCCTGAGAAGGGCTACTACAAGTGCGCCCGCGTCGTCGGCGACGTCATGGGCAACTACCACCCGCACGGCGACACCTCGATCTACGACACCGTGGTCCGGCTGGCCCAGCCGTGGTCGCTGCGGATGCCGCTGGTGGACGGCAACGGCAACTTCGGCTCCCCGGGCAACGACCCGGCCGCGGCCATGCGCTACACCGAGTGCAAGATGATGCCGCTGGCCATGGAGATGATGCGCGACATCGACGAGGACACCGTCGACTTCGCCGCCAACTACGACGGCCGCTCGCAGGAGCCGACCGTCCTGCCCGCGCGCATCCCCAACCTGCTGGTCAACGGTGCCACCGGCATCGCGGTCGGCATGGCCACCAACATCCCGCCGCACAACCTGCGCGAGGTCGCCTCCGGCGCGCTCTGGGCGCTGGAGAACCCCGAGGCCTCCGCCGAGGAGCTGCTGGAGGCCCTGATCGAGCGGATCAAGGGCCCCGACTTCCCCACCGGCGCGCTGATCGTCGGCCGCCGCGGGATCGACGACTACTACCGCACCGGCCGCGGCTCGGTCACCATGCGCGCCGTGGTCGAGGTCGAGGAGATCCAGGGCCGCCAGTGCCTGGTCATCACCGAGCTGCCCTACCAGGTCAACCCGGACAACCTCGCGCTGAAGATCGCCGACCTGGTCAAGGACGGCCGGATCGCCGGCATCGCCGACGTCCGCGACGAGTCCTCGTCCCGCACCGGCACCCGCCTGGTGGTCGTGCTCAAGCGCGACGCGGTCGCCAAGGTCGTGCTCAACAACCTGTACAAGCACACCGAGCTGCAGACCAACTTCGGCGCCAACATGCTGGCCCTGGTCGACGGCGTGCCGCGCACCCTGTCGCTGGACGCCTTCATCCGGCACTGGGTCAACCACCAGGTCGAGGTCATCGTCCGGCGCACCACCTTCCGGCTGCGCAAGGCCGAGGAGCGCGCCCACATCCTGCGCGCGCTGCTGAAGGCCCTGGACCTGATCGACGAGGTCATCGCGCTGATCCGGGCCTCGGCCAGCGCCGACGCCGCCCGCACCGGCCTGATGGGCCTGCTGGACATCGACGAGCTCCAGGCCAACGCGATCCTGGAGATGCAGCTGCGCCGGCTGGCCGCCCTGGAGCGCCAGCGGATCATGGACGAGCACGACGAGCTGCAGCGCAAGATCGACGAGTACAACGCGATCCTGGCCTCGCCGACCCGTCAGCGCGAGATCATCTCCGAGGAGCTCACCGCGATCGTCGAGAAGTACGGCGACGAGCGGCGCTCGACCCTCATCCCCTCGGACGGCGACCTCTCCATCGAGGACCTCATCGCCGAGGAGGACATCGTCGTCACGATCACCCGTGGCGGCTACGTCAAGCGGACCCGCTCCGACCTCTACCGCTCGCAGAAGCGCGGCGGCAAGGGCGTGCGCGGTGCCCAGCTGAAGCAGGACGACATCGTCGACCACTTCTTCGTGACGACGACCCACAACTGGATCCTGTTCTTCACCAACAAGGGCCGGGTCTACCGCGCCAAGGGCTACGAGCTGCCGGACGCCGGGCGCGACGCCCGCGGCCAGCACGTGGCCAACCTGCTGGCCTTCCAGCCGGAGGAGCACATCGCCCAGGTGATGGCCGTCCGCACCTACGAGGACAAGCCGTACCTGGTCCTCGCCACCCGGGCCGGCCTGGTGAAGAAGTCCCCGCTGAAGGACTACGACTCCCCGCGCTCCGGCGGCCTGATCGCGATCAACCTGCGCCAGGACGAGGAGGGCCAGGACGACGAGCTGATCGGCGCCGAGCTGGTCTCCTCCGAGGACGACCTGCTGCTGGTCTCCAAGAAGGCCCAGTCGATCCGCTTCACCGCGACCGACGACGCGCTGCGCCCCACCGGCCGCGCCACCTCCGGAGTCAAGGGCATGGCCTTCCGCGAGGACGACGAACTGCTCTCGATGAACGTCGTCCGTCCGGGTACCTACGTGTTCACCGCCACGGACGGCGGGTACGCCAAGCGAACGGCCGTGGACGAGTACCGTGTCCAGGGACGCGGCGGCTACGGCACCAAGGCGGCGAAGATCGTCGAGGGCCGGGGCTCGCTGGTCGGCGCACTCGTGGTCGACGACAGCGACGAGATCATGGCGATCACCCTGTCGGGTGGGGTGATCCGCACGAGGGTTTCCGAGGTTCGTGAAACCGGACGTGACACCATGGGCGTCCAACTGATCAACCTCGGAAAGCGCGACGCGGTCGTGGGCATGGCCCGCAACGCGGAGGCCGAGGACGAGGAGACGGCGGAGGACGAGGTCGCCGGCACCGAGTCCACCGAGACGGCCGAAGGTACGGAGACGGCGGTCGGCGGCGACGCCGAGGTCTGAACCGAACCGCGGACCGGTGCCGTCGCGTCCAGAGAAGAGGACGCGGCGGCACCGGACGCCGACCAGTACCGGGCAATCCCGCCGGGCGCTGGATGACGAGTGACGGATCAGGGCGCCGCCCTGGTGGGAAGTGCGGGAGGACCAGGTGAGTGGAGCCACGGGTGCTGCGGGAGGACCCTCCGGCGGCCGTCCGGGCGCGCAGGGCGGGGGGTCGTACGGCGTGCCAGGACAGCCGCCGACCGAGCACTCGGCCGCGTCCACGTCGCTGATGCCGCCGGTCGGTGGAGCGGGCCAGGCCGGTGCGACCTACGGGGGCCAGACCCCGCCCCCCTCCGGCAGCCCGGCCGCCGGACAGAGCGGCTTCTCGCCGCCGACCACGTACGCCAAGGGCCAGCCGACCCCGCCCCGGGGCACCCGGACCAGCGGCAACACCCCGGCCGGCGGCACCCCGGT
>NZ_MECK01000171.1 GCF_014596465.1 Streptomyces sp. CBMA123
CGGCGGTAGCGGGCGAGCCGCGCGTGCTCGTCCTGCGCGGGGGCCTCCACCGGCCCGTCCGTGTCCAAGCGGAAACCTCCTGCTGTCGACGGCCCCCGGCCCGGCTCATCCGATCCGGACCACCCGGGCCCAGTCCGGCGGCGTGTCCGGCCGGTACTCGCCGTTGTTCTCGTCGTACCCGGCCGGCCGCCGGAACAGGCCCACCACCGTACGGCAGGACGGCGGGACCGCCGGCCACGGCGTCTGCCCGTCCGTCAGCACCACCACGACGTCCGGCCGCGGCCTGGTCCGCAGTGCCGCCGCGAAGCCCGTCCGCAGGTCCGTGCCCCCGCCGCCGACCAGCGGGATGCCCGCCGCCCGGCAGAGCGCCCCGGCGGCCTGGAGGGCGGCGTCGCAGGACAGCACGGTGACCAGGTCGTGCCGGCCGCCGACCGCCCGGCCGATCGCCGCGACCTCCAGCAGCGCACTGCCCAGCTCCTGGTCGGAGACCGAGCCGGAGGTGTCGATCACCACCGACACCCGGGGCGGACGCCGCCGCAGGCTCGGCAGCACCACGCCCGCGAGCCCGACCGAGCGGCGGGCCGGACGGCCGTAGCTGTAGTCCCCGCCCGCGCCCGGCCCCGACACCGCCGAGCGCATCGCCGCGCCCAGCAACTGCCGCCACGGCTGCGGCGGGTGGAACGCCTCCTCGGCCCAGCGCCGCCAGCCCGCCGGGGCGTTCCCCGGGCGGCCCCGGATGCCCTCGGCGACCCGGAAGCGCACGGCGTCCTGCTCCTGGACCGTCAGCCCGTGGGCGCCGTCCGGGCCCAGCTCCCAGGGGCGGTCCACGCCGTCGGCACCGCTGCCGCAGTCCAGCCAGGCCAGGCTCAGATGGCGCAGGTCGAAGCCGAAGCCGCGGACGTACTCCTCCATCAGCCGGCCCTCCGGCAGGTCGAGGGCCTTGGGCGTCAGCGCGCCCGCCGGCGTGACCAGGCCGTCCCCGAAGGCATCGTCGTTGATCTCGCAGTCGGCGGCGATGTTCATCCGCAGCCGGTCCGCGGGGCCCTGGAAGCCGAGTTCGCGGGCCAGGCGGTCGCTGCGGCCGTGGTGGTCGCGCAGCAGGTGCGAGACCTCGTGCACCCAGACCGAGGCGAGGTCCTCCACCGGGGTGCGCTCGACGAAGCCGGGCGAGGCGTAGCAGCGCCAGTGGCGGTCCACGCTCATGGTCGGCACCTGCCGGGACTCCACCAGGTGCAGGGCGAACAGTGCCGTCGCCAGGTAGGGGCGGGCCCGGACGGCCTGCAGCCGGGCGGCGTACAGCTTGTCGAGGTCCAGCGGGCGGAGGTCCGGCGGGGCGGGGGTCGGGCCGGCCGGCCGGCGGGCGGTCAGTGGCTGGCCGCGCCGGCGGACGTCCAGCGGGGTGGCGGCGGGCCGGGCGCTCCAGCCGGTGTCCGGCGGCGTGGCGTCCGGAGGAGTGGTGCCCGGCGACGTGGCGTCCGGGGACGTGGTGCCCGTGCTCATCGGCCGGCCGTCACGTCGCTCCGGGCGGCGACGCGCACGGCGGCGCGGTCGGCCCGCCGGGACAGCGCCACCGTCGAGGCCAGGTGCTCGATCGCCGCCGGGACCTCCCAGTCCTCCCGGCGCAGCGAGGCCAGAGTGGTGGCCGGGACGACCAGCACGTCCGGCGCGCCGGTCTCCATCGCCCGCACCATCAGCGCCCAGGCCGCGTCCCACCGGGCCCGTTCCGGCCGGTTGCGCACCGCGGCCACCACCCCGTCCAGCACCACCTGGCGCAGGTCCCCGCGCTCGGGCAGCACCGCGCCGGCAGGGTCGGCGAGCAGCTGCTCGGGGTCCGGCAGGTCCATCCGGTCCATGCTCGCCATCAGCTCCAGCCCGGGACCGTCCCCGACGGTGCCCCGGACCAGCAGCGACAGCACCTCCCGGGAGGAGCCGGCCGCGGTGGCGAAGGCGATCAGCCGCAGCGTCATGTCCCAGCTGCGCGGGGACGGCCAGGCCCCGCCGCGCTTGGTCTCGGTGGTGGGCATCCGGTGCACCAACTCCGGCCGCACGGTGAGCAGTTCGCAGACCGCCCGGCGGGCGAGCGCGACCGCCGCCGACAGCTCCGCCGGATCGAGCCGCGGCAGGGTGGCGACCGGCCACACCCCGCCGAGTCCGCGCACCACCACCTCGTGGTCGTGCACCCACTGCAGATGGACGAACCGGTTCGCCAGCGGCGGGCTCAGCTCCCACCCGTCGGCCGCCGAGGACCGTGGGTTCGCCGCGGCCACGATCCGTACGCCCGGCGGCAGTTGGAGCGCACCGATGCGCCGCTCCAGGACCAGCCGGAGCAGCGCGGCCTGGACGGCGGGCGGCGCGGTGGACAGCTCGTCCAGGAACAGCAGCCCGCGCCCGGCCCGGACGAGCCGCACCGCCCAGTCCGGCGGGGCCAGCGGGACGCCCTGCTGCGCCGGGTCGTCGCCGACGATGGGCAGGCCGGAGAAGTCCGAGGGCTCGTGGACGCTGGCGATGACGGTGGTCAGCGGCAGGTCCAGGGCGTCGGCGAGCTGGTTGAGGGCGGCGGTCTTGCCGATGCCCGGTTCGCCCCAGAGCAGTACGGGCAGGTCGGCGGCCACGGCGAGGGTGAGTGCCTCCAGTTGGTCGTCGGAGCGGGGTTCGGTGCGGGTGTCGCCGAGCAGGTCGAGCAGTTGGCGGGCGACGTCGAGCCGGGCGTGGGTGGACGTGGACGTGGACGTGGACGTGAGTGTGGACGTGGACGTGAGCATGGGCATGGGCATGGGCATGGGTGATCACCTCGGGAAGTCGGAAGTCAGTGGGTGCGCGCGGGTTGTGACCGGCCTCGTGCGTGCGGCGGGCCTTCAGTGAGCGTTCAGCGGGCGGCGATGCGGGGCGGCCGCGGGAACGGGTAGGTGTGCCGGCGGGGCATGCCGAACCGGTAGAGGTCGTAGGAGGTCCAGCTCTCCACGGCCTTGGCCCGCCGGTCGAGGGTCAGACCGGACCGGTAGAGGCCGTAGGCGACCCTGCGCTCCGCCGCCGCCGCGAGTTCGTCCCGCAGCGGCCCCTCGCGCAGCGCCGCCCGCGGGCCGAGCAGACCCTCCAGTACGGCCAGCGCGCCGGCGGTGTCGCCGTGGTTCAACCGGTCGCGCACGCCGGTCAGTTCGGCCGGATCGCGGTGCGCCTGGTCGATCGCGCGCAGACAGGGCAGCGGGGTGCCGGACAGGGCGACCAGCAGCTCCTCGCGGCGCAGCTGGGCCGGATCGTGGTCGAGCGCGGTCAGCACCCCGTCGACCACCGCGATCCGGTGCCGGGCGCCGCGACACTCCACCACCCTTTGCCCGGGCGGTGGTTCGGGCTCCCGTACGGGACGGTGTCCGGGCGCCAGCGCGGCCGCGACCAGCGGATGCAGCCGGTCCGGTGTGAGCGCCCCGCTGCGAAGCAGGTCGACGTCGGGCGGCACCCAGGTCGCCGCGTCGGGCAGCAGCGGCAGCGCCCGGACGTCCCCGATGGCCTCCTCGACGCGGGTGCCAGGTCCGAGTACCAGCCGTCGCTGCCGCCCGAGCCGCACCGTGACGGGCCCGGGTGGGAGCCCCTCGGCGCGCCGCAGCAACTCGGCCTCGGCGGCCCAGCGGTCGGCGGCGAGGCGCAGCCCGTGCGGGCCGATTCCGTTGTGCGGCTGGTCAGTTGGCGGGCCGACGCCGGACCGCAGCGCCAACTCCCCGCTGCGCCCGGCGTCCCAGAGGTGCCGGTGCAGGTCGAGCCGGTAGCGGCGGCTGGGGCGCGGACGGGGGTGCGGGGCGGAGCCGGGATCGGAGCCGTCCCACAGTGCCAGGCTGATCCGCTGTCCGTACTCCGCCCAGGCGGGCGGCGTGCGGACCACCAGGTGCACCGGCCGTTCGCCCGGGTAGCGGGCCAGCGGCACGGTCAGGCCGGCGCGCAGCAGCCCGTCGGGCGCGGTTCTGGGCAGGTGCCAGCGCAGCAGGTCCGGCGCCAGGTGGCGCAGGTCCTCGCGTACCCGGTCGGCCAGTTGCCGTCCGTGGGTGCGCGAGACGTCCCGCAGCCGGAAGTCGACCTCGACGTGGGCGGCCGCGCAGGCCCCGGCCCAGTCACCGGCCAGTCGGCGCTCGGTGGCGGTTTCGATCATGGAGGGCGGCACGGCGTACTCGCGTACGCGCCGCCAGAGGGTGAAGCGGGAGGTGTCCTCGTTCGCGGGGTGGGTGAGCATCAGCACTCACCTTGTGCGAACGGGACCTCCGATCCGAGAGCAGCGAAAGTCTTCATCGCCGGGGAGCATAGCGCCTGCCGCCGCCGCTTCGCCACACCCTTTCCGGGCGCGCGGCCCGCCGTCCACGGCCCGCCCGAGGACTGCAGGAGAGCAGGTCGAAGCCGGTGGTTCGGGGCGGATCCGAGGCGATCCTGCCGACTGACAGCCCCTACTCGGCTCTTCCATTTGCCTAAGGCACCTAGGCAACACCATACTCTTCATAGGAAGCAGTGCGAGGAGGGGCAGCCATGGCACGAGCAGGGCCGAACGCCGAACCCGTGCTGCCCGCGGGCGCCGAACCCGCCGAACCCGCCGACCTCGCCCCCTCCCAGCCGGTGCGACTGCTCGGCAGCTCCGCAGCCCTGCACTCCGTCCCGCCGAACGAAGAAGCGCCATGATCAGCACACCCGTCACCGAGTCCCTCCTGCACGGCCACCTGGACACCGAGCACACCGGCCGCGGTCTGCTCCCGCACCGACTGCCCGCCCGCGCCCGCCGGCAGATCCCCGACGAACAGCTCGCGATGGCCGAGTCGCAGCCCTCCGGCGTCCGCCTGGTCTTCCGCACCCGCGCCACCACGCTGGCACTCCACACCATCCCCACCAAGCGCGCCTATCCGGGCGTGCCCAACCTGCCCGACGGCGTCTACGACCTCCTCGTCGACGGCCGGCCGCAAGCCCGGGCCACCGTCCCCGGCGGCAACCTGCGCACCGTCGACCTCGCCACCGGTCGCACCACCCTCACCGAAGGCCCGCCCGGCACCGCCCACTTCACCGGCCTGCCCGCCCACGACAAGACCGTCGAGATCTGGCTCCCGCACACCGAGACCACCGAACTCATCGCCCTCGACTCCGACGCACCCCTCACTCCCGTACCCGTCGCCCACCGCAACCGCTGGCTGCACCACGGAAGTTCGATCAGTCATGGCTCCAACGCCACCCATCCCACCGGGACGTGGCCCGCCCTCGCGGCCCGCGCCGCCGGCCTCGACCTCACCAACCTCGGCTTCGGCGGCGGCGCCCTGCTCGACCCCTTCACCGCCCGCACCATCCGCGACACCCCCGCCGACCGGATCAGCCTCAAACTCGGCATCAACCTCGTCAACGCCGACGTGATGCGCCTGCGCGCCTTCACCCCGGCCGTCCACGGCTTCCTCGACACCATCCGCGACGGCCACCCCACCACCCCGCTCCTGGTCGTCTCCCCGCTCCTCTGCCCCATCCAGGAACACACCCCCGGCCCCCTCGCCCCCGACTTCACCACCGGCACCCTCCGCTTCCGCGCCACCGGCGAACCCGCCCCCGGCCGCCTCACCCTCACGGTGATCCGCGACGAACTCGCCCGCATCATCGAAGCCCGCACCGCCGACGGCGACCCCGACCTCCACTACCTGGACGGCCGCGCCCTCTACGGCGAGACCGACCACGACACCCACCCCCTCCCCGACGCCCTCCACCCCTCCCCGGAAGCCCACCGCCTGATCGCCACCCGCTTCACCCACCTCGCCTTCGGCCCGGGCGCACCCCTGGCGGTGTGACGGCGGCGGCTGAGGGAGGAGCATCGCGCGGACGGCGGAGCCGGCGTACGACTCCTCGGTGTGGCCCTGCCGGTGTACCAGGACCGGCCGCCCCGGCCGACCTGGCACCAGGTGGTGGGGTGGTCGCCCATCCGGTCGGGGCCCGGGCCGTAGCTGCACTCGTCGACGGAGGCGAGGACGTGGACGGTGTTCCTGGGGTCGATGCGGACGGTGCACCACTCGTCCGACCTGCTCCAGGCAGGCGGGTCTGGGCGCCGATGCGTTCTGCGGGGCCTACCGGCAGGCCTTCGAGACCGCCCTGGCCGCGCTGGGTCCGGTCACGGTGCAGGAGCTGACCCGGGCGCAGACGCCCAGCGGCCTGTACGAACGTTCGGGACATCCTCGGCCCGGCCCCGCCGCAGCATCCGGCTCACCACCGCGCTCTGAGTAGTTCAGCCGTGCCCACTGCCGGCCCGTCAAGTCCCCGTGCGCCACGCCGTGATCATCGCCGTTCGAGATCCGCTTTCGTGCAGACCCTAGTCGCCGAACGCGGCCACGTACGACGCCACCCATGGTGCCGGTGTGGCGGGCGAGGTCACGACGTGGCCGTCGACGGTCATCAGCGGATCGAACGGCACCTGTAGCAACCGGTCGGGCAGCGACCCGGCGAATTGCTCGGCCGGGATCAGCGTCCAGGCCTCCCCGCCTCGGCTCACCTCGAACGCCGCGTTGAGCAGGTCCCCGGCGGGCGGACGCGACGGGGCCGTGGGCAGGGCAGCGAGGATCGCGTCGTGCAGCGGCGGGTCACTGTCCCGGGCGGGCAGGTAGAGGCCGTGCGGGTCGAGGTCGTGCAGGCTGACCGTGGGCTTGCCGACGGCCGGGTGTTCGCGGGAGAGCACCGCGTGCAGAGGCTCGGACCAGGCGGGCGTCACCGTCAGCGTCGTGGATGCCAGGGTGCCGCGAACCAGCGCCAGGTCCAGCTCGCCGTCGCGGACGGCGTCGAGGCGTGCGGTCACCGGAAGGACGACCAGTCTCGGCTCGGCGCGGCGTTCGCTCTCGCGCAGGCGGGCCAGAGCGCGGTCCAGTCGCGGGGTGATGCAGGAAGCCACCCCGATCCGCAGTCCGGCCACCGACTCCCCGGCCACCACCCGTACCCGCGCCGCGGCGGCCAGGGCCTCCCGGGCGGCAGCGAGAACGCGTTCGCCGGCCGGGGTGAGCCGGACTCGCCGTGAGTTGCGCTCAAGCAGACGAACGCCGAGCTCGCGCTCCAGCCGGGCGATCTGCTGACTGACCGCCGGCTGCACGATCTGCAGCCGCTCGGCCGCACGGCCGAAGTGCAACTCCTCGGCGACGGTCACGAAGTATCGCAGCGCTCGCAGCTCCACACCGTCGAACCTATCACGCGATGTGATCGCTGCAGGGAGTCTCTGATCATTGTTCGCGCAGGTCAAACCGGCTGTGATGGGTCATAAGCAGCCCGCCGCAGCGAGTCTGGACGCCGGATGTCGCAGCGCGTGGGCAGACCTGAACGGAGAAGACACGTGAGCACCTCGACCCTCGGCATTATCGGCACCGGCGCGGTCGGCGCAGCGCTCGCCCGCCGCGCCGTCGACGCCGGCCTCGACGTCGTGCTGAGCAACTCGCGCGGCCCGCAGACCCTGGCCGGCCTCGTCGACGACCTCGGCCCGCGGGCGCACGCGGCCACCCCGGCCGAGGCAGCGCTGGCCGCCGAACTGGTCATCACGGCCGTGCCATTGACCGCCCACAAGCAACTGCCCCACGCGGAGCTCGCCGGTAAGACCGTCATCGACCCGATGAACTACGCCCCGCTGAGGCCCGAATGGGAGATTCCGGAACTCGACAGCAACGAGCTGACCTCCAGCGAGCTGGTCCAGCGCCACCTCGTCGGAGCCCGGGTGGTCAAGGCCTTGCACAACATCGGCCCCAGGCAACTGCTGGACCTGTTCCGGCCCGCCGACGCCCACGATCGCACCGCCCTGCCGCTGTCCGGCGACGACCCGGCAGCCAGGGAAGAGGCCATCGCCCTCCTGGACGTCCTCGGCTTCGACGCGGTGGACCTCGGCACACTGGCGGAGAGCTGGCGCAGCGAACCCAATACCCCGCTCTACGCCATCCCGTACGTGGGACAGCTACCGGCCGGCCTCACCACCGTGCCGGACGTAGTGGCCTGGGCCCAGGCAGCGCCGGGCGTGCCCGTACCTGCCGCCCGCGTCAAGGAACTGGCCGCCGCCGCGGTCCGGGGGCCCGCAGGATTTCGGATGTAGCGGGATCGCACCGCCGACAGCGAGCGTCAGCGGCCTCGCAGGGCTCAGGATGCGCCAGCTGTGGCAGGCCTCGTCCGGGGCGCAGCCGTGTTCCTCGCACCACGCTCTGAGTTGAGCGGAAAGATCCAAAAGAGAGGGCTGGCAGGGATCAGAGCGGGTTGGCCGCGAGCAGGCCGATCCCGAGCGGCGTGAGGGAGTGGATGACACGCTGTCCGTCCCGGATGGACGTGATCATCCCACTCCCGCGCAAGGTAGCCGTGTGCTGGGAAGCCGCAGGAGCGCTCACCCCGAGCCTGACGGCCAGTTCGGTGGTGGTGCAGCCCGTGCCGATCGCCCGCAGTGCGGCGGCCTTCCCCTTGCCGACGAGCGCCGTCAGCCCGTCCACGTGAACGGGCGGCGGCTGGACGGTCTCCGAAGCGGTGTATGCGAAGAGCGGCTGCTGCCACGGGCTGGCGATGGCCGGGGAGACCATGCCGCCGAGGAGCAGGTTCGGGGACAGGACGAATCCGGCCTCGGCCGTACGCTCCAGGTCCACCGGAACCTCCGGCGCCGGACCCCACAGGGTGAGTTCGAAGCGTGTCGGGTCGCTGAAGGCCGGGTGGATTCCGGTCAGCATCCGGCCTGTTCCCTACTCGCCCACAACGCCCCGGCGCATGCAGATGTCGGCGTTGAGCAGCTTGACCATGTCGGGCCAGTCGTCGGCCAGGCAGGCCCTGTACAGGGCATGCAGCCCGTGTAACAGGCGGTTCATCTGCGCGGTGCCGCCCTCGAGCAGTTGCGCGACGGGCCTCGGCACGGGCCCCAAATTCGGCGTACCGGGCCAGTTCTCCGCGCAACTGCTCGGCGCCGACCGAGCCGATGACGTCGAGTTCGTCGCCGATCGAGATGCCACCGGCGGCCAGCGGCATCGGCGGAGTCAGGAAGTCCGGGAGGTAGAGCGGGTTGGCCGTGATCAGCTCGATCAGCGGCCAGGCCCGGGCCGGCACCCGGGAGCGGACCGCGCGCCACCACCGCCGCGCCGGAAGCGGGGCCCCGCTGTCCTGCTGGAGCCCGATCAGCAGGTGCTGGACCGGTGAGATCGCGAACCGCACATTGGCCAAGTCCCGTGCCGCAAACGCCACAGCCACCCGCATGCCGCCGCTCCCGGCTCGCTTAAGGCCCGAGCTTAGAGGCTGTCCGTCCTCGGACAGGGCGACCAGCATCTACCCCAGACGCCGCTACGGCTAGAACCCGAAGGGAACAAGCATGGGCATGCGCATAGGTAAGAAGACCAGGTTTGGCCTGGCCGCCACATTCGGCACGGCCGCCCTCATCGCACTCGGCGCCAACCCGGCCTTCGCTCAGGAGGGCAACTTCACCATCGGCAGCGGCTCCTGCGTGGCCATCGAGGAGATCCAGCTCCAGTGGGTCGACGGTGGCTGGCACGACGCCATGGAGAACAACCCGATCCAGGCCTCGGCGACGGACCCGTACTGGTGCCTCTTCACCCTGACCGACAACGGCACCGAGGTCTGGCGCTCCTCCGGCGCCGGGTCCAACTGGTGGCCTGACGGCCCCGGGCACAGCATGCAGGCGTGCGCCGACCGTTGGTACAACGGCACCCGCCTGAGCCACAGCTGCGGTCCGGTCAACTAGTAGTACTTCGTTAACTTGTATTGATCTTGGTCGGCGTGTCGGGCATCCTGGTCGGCGTGAACTTGGGGGAGATTGAGCAACTCCGTGGCGAGTTGGCTGCGTTCGTGGCTGAGGTGTTCGCATCGGTGCCGCGGAAGGACACGCGCGGGTGGGGTGACTGCTACCTGCGCGGGTTGATGCTGGACGGTCGCAGGAAGTCGATCCAGCCGATGGCCGAGCGGCTGCCGGACGGCGACATGCAGGCCCTGCAGCAGTTCGTGAACCAGTCGCCGTGGGATCACGCGGCGGTGCTGCGGGCCGTGGCCGTCAAGACGGTTCCGGTGGTCGACCCTGTGGTGTGGGTGATCGACGACGTGTCGTTTCCCAAGGACGGGCGGATGTCGGTCGGGGTGGCCCGCCAGTGGTGCGGGGCGTTGGGCAAGCAGTCGAACTGCCAGGTGGGGGTGAGTCTGCATGCCGCCTCCGACACCGCGTCCGTGCCGGTCTCCTGGCGCCTGTTCGTTCCCGCCGAGTGGCAGGACGACGCTGAACGCCGGGCGCGGACCGACATGCCGGAGGAGGTCGGGCACCGGGAGAAGTGGCGCCTGGCCCTGGACCTGATCGACGAGGCGATCGCCTGGGGTCTGGAGCCGAAGGTGATCGTCGCCGACGCCGGCTACGGCCAGATCACCGCGTTCCGCCACGGCCTGGCCGAACGCGGGCTGGACTACGTCGTCGCGGTCCGCTCCGACGAGTCCGCGCACCCCCACGACGCACTCCCCACCGCCCCGAACTGGAGCGGGAACGGCCGCAAACCCGCGCCCCGCTACCGGACCAAGGCCGGCTCATTGCAGGCCCTGGCCACCGACGGCGGGCGCAAGACCTTCCGCCAGGCCGCCTGGCGCCGAGGCTCCAAGGGCCCGATGCGCTCCCGCTTCCGGGTGCTCACAGTCCGGCCGGCGGGCGTCGCAACCCGCACCCACACCATGGCCCGCGCCGGCGGAGCGGCCGCCTGGGACGGCGTCCTGCCCGAGACCACCTTGCTCAGCGAATGGCCCACCGGCGAGAAGGCACCCACCGAGTACTGGCTGACCAGCCTCCCCACCGATACCCCGACCCGACACCTCGTCCGGCTCGCCAAGATGCGCTGGCGCATCGAGCACGACTACCGCGAGATGAAGCACGGCCTCGGGCTGGACCACTTCGAAGGCCGGACCTGGCGCGGTTGGCACCACCACGTCACGCTCGTCACCGCCGCCCACGCCTTCCTCACCCTCCGCCGCCTCGACCCAAAAGCCCAAGCGCCGGCCTGACCCTCTACCAGGTCCTCGACCAACTCCAGGACCTGCTGAGCTGCTGGACCGGTGTCTGCCGCACCTGTCAACGCCCGCTTCCCACGCGGAAGTCCACAAGCCGAACACGACAGCCCACCCCGACCTAACGAAGTACTACTAGTACTCCGGCAGGACTTCGCCGTTCGGCCTGTTCAGAGGCCAAACGGCGAAGTCCTGCCGGAGCATTGGTACCGCGGGCGTGGCCGGCGGCTCGTTCCGGCCGTTGTCGGCCGGGTCTTCGAGGGTCCGGATTCCGTCGCCCGGGCTTACCGCTGCCTGGAGGGCGGCGCCCGGGCCGGCAGGATCGTCGTCAGCGTCACCGGCTGACCCCCGCCCGCCCAAGGCCCTATCCACCTAAGGCCCCGGGAGCCCTGAGGCCCTGGAGGTTCGGGGCGTCAGGGCTTCGGGGGTGTCGGTGGTGTCAGGGGCAGTCGTGGGCCTCGGCGTCGGCGGCGGCCACGACCGCGGACAGTAGTCCTGGGAACCGTTCCTCCAGTTCCTCGGTGCGCAGTGTGTTCATCTTGGTGGTGCCCACGTAGTACTG
>NZ_MECK01000172.1 GCF_014596465.1 Streptomyces sp. CBMA123
CCGTCGAAGTCCTCGACGGCGGCCGGTGCCGGATCCCGCGGGTGGTTGCGGCGGAGAGTCAGCCGGCCCGGTTCAGGGCAGTGGTGGCCTTCGCGCGGTGGTCGAGGTGGCTGGCGACGTCGACGCCCCCGCCCCCCCCCCCCCCCCCGCCCCCCCCCCCCCCCCCCCTGCCCCCCCCCCCGCCCCCCCAGCCCCCCGCCCCCGCCCCCCGCCCCCGCGCCCCCGCCCCGGCCGAGGCCGCCCGGGAAGCCGTCACGCGCTGAGGCCCCTCACACGCTGAGGCCCCTCACGCGCTGATGTCGCGGCTGGTGAACCGGGCCCAGGCCGCCGCGCCGAACACGGCGACGTAGGCGGCCTGCAGGCCGAGGTCCTTCCACACGCCGTCCCAGTACATCGGCGCGCGCAGCAGGTCCGAGAAGCTCATCCAGTAGTGGGTGAACAGGAACGGCCGGATCGCGTCCAGCTGCGGGAAGGCGTCCAGGATCTGCACCGTGATGACCAGCCCGACGGTCGCGGCCATCGCCGCGATGCCGCTGCCGGTGAGGGTGGAGACGAACAGCCCGATCGCCACCAGCCCGGCCAGCGAGACCGCGACCACCCCGGCCACCAGCACCGCCCGCAGCAGCGCGTCGGCGAAGCCGATGGTGTCCCCGGAGATCAGCGTGACCTCGCCGAGCGGGAACAGCGCGGCACCGGTGGCCAGCGCCGCCAGCGCGACCGCCGCGGTGGCCGCCAGGCAGAACACCAGCCCGGCGGTGAACTTGGCGGCCAGCAGCCTGGTCCGCCCGGCCGGGGCGACCAGCAGGTAGCGCAGCGTCCCGGTGGCCGCCTCGCCCGCCACCGAGTCGCCGGCGACCACGCCGACCGTCATCGGCAGGAAGACCGGCAGGGCCACCGCCAGCGCGGTGAACACCAGGAACAGGCCGTTCTGGGTGGTCTGCGCGATGAAGTTCGGACCGCCGCCGTCGTGCGGGCTGTCGGTGTTGAGCTTGACGACCACCCCGATCAGGACCGGCAGCACCGCCAGGATGCCGAGCAGCACCTTGGTGCGCATCCGGCGGAAGGTCAGGTGCAGTTCGTTGCGGAACAGCGCCAGGAGCCCGGACGCGGTCTGCGGCCGCCGGCCGGTCACCAGCACCGCCCCGGGCCCCGTCGCCTCAGCCGCCTTCGCCTCAGCCTGCGACATCGAAGCCCTCCCCGGTCAGCGCCACGAAGGCGTCCTCCAACGTGCCCCGCTCCAGCCCGAACCCGTGCACCCGGACCCCGGCCTCGACCAGCGCCGCGCACAGCTTGGGCAGCGCCTCGTCGCCGCTCGCGCCGAGTTCGCCGTCCACCCGGCCCTCGCCGGGCACCAGCGCGCCCACCTGGTGGGCCGCCAGCACCTCGGCGGCCTGCGCCACGTCGGGGGTGCGGACCACCAGCCGGCCCTGCGCCCGGGCGGCCAGCTCGGCGACGGTGCCCTGGACGACCAGCCGGCCCCGGGACATCACCGCCGCATGGGTGCAGACCTGCTCGATCTCGTCCAGCAGGTGGGAGGAGAGGAACACCGTGGTGCCCTCCGCCGCGACCTCCCGGACCAGCGCCCGGATCTCCCGCATGCCCTGCGGGTCCAGCCCGTTGGTCGGCTCGTCCAGCACCAGCAGTTCGCGCGGCTGCAGCAGCGCGGAGGCCAGGCCCAGGCGCTGCTTCATGCCGAGCGAGTAGGCGCGGGCCTTCTTGCCCGCGGCGGCGCTCAGGCCGACCCGCTCCAGCGCGGTCTCGACCCGCTGCCGGCGGGTGCGCGGGTCGGCGGTCGGGTCGGCGGCGTCGAAGCGGACCAGGTTGTCCCGGCCGGACAGGAAGCCGTACAGCGCCGGGCCCTCGATCAGCGCGCCCACCCGGGGCAGCACGGTGGCGACGGACTGCGGCATCGACTCGCCGAGCACGGTGGCCATGCCGGCGGTGGGGGCGATCAGGCCCATCAGCATCCGGATGGTGGTGGTCTTGCCGGAGCCGTTGGGGCCGAGGAAGCCGAACACGGAGCCGCGCGGCACGGTCAGGTCCAGTCCGTCGACGGCGAGTTGGCCGCCGCGGAAGCGCTTGGTCAGGCCCCGGGTCCTGATCACGTCGTCACCAGCGGAAGCGGGGGAAGCGGGGGAGGAAGCGGGGGAGGCGGAAGGAACGGGGGCCGGGCGCGACACCGCGCCCGGGCCCCCGGCCGACTCCGTAACGTCCCCCGTTACGGGAGTCTCGGTCATGCGTCAGTTCACCCCGGCGGCGTGCTGGAGGACCGGCAGGGTCACCGCGCCGGCGAAGACCCGGCCGTCGTCGGTGAGCAGCACGTTGACGACCTTGGTGCTGATCAGGGTGCCGCCGCCGACCGGCTTGCCGAGCGACTTCACCAGCGCCTGCGGGTTCATCGGGGGCTTGCTGTGGTGCTTGCCCTGCTTGCCGTCGCCCTGAGCGTCCCCGGCGGGGGCGCCGGCCGTGCTCGGCAGCTGGGTGGAGACGACGGCCGTCCAGCCCTCGCCGATCACGTTCACCCCGTCGTGGCCCTTGCCCTGCTTGCCCTGCTCGCCCTGGGCGTCGTGCCTGCCCTGCTTGCCCTCGGCGCCCTTGGCCGCCTCGTCCGCCTTCTTCTCGGTCACCTTGGCGCCCTTGGGCGCGGCGAAGTCGAAGGTCTTGGCGGCCGGCTTGGCGAAGGAGACGTCGGTGAAGTGGACGTCCAGCACGGTGGAGCCGTCGGTGGACTTCACCACCACGGCCAGCGGCACCCCGTTGTCGGCGGCGACCGAGATCCGCACCTCGGCGATGGTCGAGCCGGACTGGGTCGGCTTGACGCTCAGCTGGTAGGCCTTCTGTCCGGCCACGTTGGCCGTCCCGGCGACGGTGACGGAGGTGGTGCCGGCGCTGCCGGTCAGGAACTGCCTGGCGGCCTCCTGCGGGGTGGTCGGCACCCCGGTGAGCGGGGTCTTCGGGGCCTCGGCGGACCCGGCCGGACGCCCGGTCATGTGCAGCGCGGTGTTGGTCGAGCTGTCCCAGGCCCAGCTCTGGTCGCCGTTGCGGACGAGCGTGTAGCCCGCCATGTTCTCCATCAGGTCCACCCGCTGGCGGTCCGGGCCGTCCACCGCGACCCGCAGCGTCTGGTCGCCGCCGAGCAGGCCGAGCAGCTTGGCCTGCGGGTCCGCGGACGCGCCCTGGCCCGGGCCGCCGCCGTGGCCGGCCGCCGCGCCGAGCCCGCCCGCGGCCGCGCCCAGCAGCTGGCTGGGCACGCCGAGGTCGGTGGAGACGGAGACCGTCCCGGACAGGGCCTGGGCGTCGGATCCGAGCGCCTTGGCCACCACCTGCTCGGCGGACTGCTGGGGCAGGTCCGGTGGCGAGTCGGCGGCCAGCGCCGGCACCAGCCCGACCCCGGCCGCGATCACCGCGGCCACCGCCAGTGGCACCCCGGCCCGCACCAGGGTGCGCCGCCGCGAGCGGTACGGCACCCCGCCGTCCATGGTGTCGTCCACCGCCGTCTCATTGGTCATGGCGTCCTCAACTCCTCTGTGAACCTGTTCGATTGGTACTGCTCTCCCATTAGAGGCCGGTACCGCCGCCACGTCATCGCCCTGCGGGGGCACTTCGGGGTGAACCTGACGGGTACGCCGACCCTGAGACGGCCTCAGGGTTGTGTCCTCCCGTCGTACGACCCTGACGTAGGGTCGCGCCATGGACGGAACCGCTACGGACGCAAGCAACCCTCCGACCGCGAACGCGATGCGGCGCGCCCTGCGCCGCGCCAGGGACGGCGTCGCCCTCGACCTCACCGAGGCCGCCGTGCTGCTCCAGGCCAGAGGCGAGGACCTGCGCGACCTGTGCGCGAGCGCCGCCCGGGTGCGCGACGCCGGTCTGGAAGCGGCCGGCCGGCCCGGTGTCATCACCTACTCCAAGAGCGTGTTCATCCCGCTCACCCGGCTCTGCCGCGACAAGTGCCACTACTGCACCTTCGTCACCGTCCCCGGCAAGCTGCGCCGGGCCGGGCACGGGATGTTCATGTCCCCGGACGAGGTGCTGGACATCGCCCGGCGCGGGGCCGAACTCGGCTGCAAGGAAGCCCTGATCACGCTCGGCGACAAGCCCGAGGACCGCTGGCCGGAAGCCCGCGAGTGGCTGGACGCGCACGGCTACGACGACACCATCGCCTACGTCCGGGCGATGTCCATCCGCATCCTGGAGGAGACCGGACTGCTCCCGCACCTCAACCCCGGGGTGCTGAGCTGGACGGACTTCCAGCGGCTCAAGCCGGTCTCCGCCTCGATGGGCATGATGCTGGAGACCACCGCCACCCGGCTGTGGAGCGAGCCCGGCGGCCCGCACTACGGCTCCCCGGACAAGGAACCGGCCGTCCGGCTGCGGGTGTTGGAGGACGCGGGCCGCAGCTCCGTCCCCTTCACCAGCGGCCTGCTGATCGGCATCGGCGAGACGTACCAGGAGCGCGCCGAGTCGCTGTTCGCGCTGCGCAAGGTCTCCCGGGCCTACCACGGCGTCCAGGAACTGATCCTGCAGAACTTCCGCGCCAAGCCGGACACCGCGATGCGCGGCATGCCCGACGCCGAACTGGACGAGCTGGTCGCCACAGTGGCCGTCGCCCGGCACCTGCTCGGCCCGACCGCCTGCCTCCAGGCGCCGCCGAACCTGGTGGACGGCGAGTACGAGCGGCTGATCGCGGCCGGCGTCGACGACTGGGGCGGCGTCTCCCCGCTCACCCCGGACCACGTCAACCCCGAGCGCCCCTGGCCGCAGATCGACCGCCTCGCCGAACGCTCCGCCGCGGCCGGCTTCGCCCTGCGCGAGCGCCTGGCCGTCTACCCCGAGTACGTGCTGCGCGGCGAACCCTGGCTGGACCCGCGGGTGCTGCCGCACGTCCGCGCCCTGGCCGACCCGGCCACCGGCCTGGCCGACCCGGACGCGACGGTCCAGGGCCGCCCCTGGCAGGAGCCGGAGGACCTCCCGGAGTCGTACGGCCGGACCGACCTGCACACCGCCGTCGACACCGAGGGCCGCACCGGCGACCGCCGGGCCGACTTCGAGGACGTGTACGGCGACTGGGAGGTGCTGCGCGAACAGGTGCTGGCCAAGGGCGCCCCCGAACGCCTCGCCGGGGACCTGCGCGAGGCGCTCGCGGTGGCCGCCGACGACCCGACGAAGCTCACCGACGACCACGCGCTGGCCCTGTTCCACGCGGACGGCCCGGCCCTGGACGCCCTGTGCCGGATCGCCGACGACGTCCGCCGCGACGCGGTCGGCGAGGACGTCACCTACTGCGTCACCCGGAACATCAACTTCACCAACGTCTGCTACACCGGCTGCCGCTTCTGCGCCTTCGCCCAGCGTCGCACCGACGCCGACGCCTACACCCTCTCCCTGGAGCAGGTCGCCGAACGGGCCGCGCAGGCCTGGGAGGTGGGCGCCACCGAGGTGTGCATGCAGGGCGGCATCCACCCCGACCTGCCCGGAACCGCCTACTTCGACATCGCCCGCGCCGTGAAGGCCCGGGTGCCCGGCATCCACGTGCACGCCTTCTCCCCGATGGAGGTGGTCAACGGCGCCACCAGGACGGGCCTGTCGATCCGCGACTGGCTGCAGCGGGCCAAGGAGTCCGGCCTGGACACCATCCCCGGCACCGCCGCCGAGATCCTCGACGACGAGGTCCGCTGGGTGCTCACCAAGGGCAAGCTGCCGGCCGCGACCTGGGTCGAGGTCGTCACCACCGCCCACGAACTGGGCATCCGCTCCTCCTCCACCATGATGTACGGGCACGTGGACACGCCCGCACACTGGCTCGGGCACCTGCGGCTGCTCGCCGAGATCCAGCAGCGCTCGCTCGAACTCGACAGCGGTGGCGGCTTCACCGAGTTCGTCACCCTCCCGTTCATCCACACCAACGCCCCGGTCTACCTGGCCGGCATCGCCCGCCCCGGCCCGACCGCCCGGGACAACCGCGCGGTGATCGCGATGGCCCGGCTGCTGCTGCACCCGCACATCCCCAACATCCAGACCAGCTGGGTCAAGCTGGGCGCCGAGGGCGCCGCCGAGATGCTCCGCTCCGGCGCCAACGACCTCGGCGGCACGCTGATGGAGGAGACCATCTCGCGGATGGCCGGCTCGGCGTACGGCAGCTACAAGTCGGTGCGCGACCTCCAGGCGATCGCCGAGGCGGCCGGGCGCCCGCACCGCCAGCGCACCACCCTCTACGGCGAGGTGCCGGCCGAGCGGCGGGCGGCGGCGCTCGCCTCGGACGGGCACCTGCCGGAGCTGCTGCCCGTCCTCGACTGAGGTCGCCCGCCCGGCCCGCCGCACCGTCGGCGGGCCGGGCCCCGGGGGCACCGGACCGCGAGGGATCCCGTCGATCCGTTCGAACCTTCCAAGTACAGTGCCAGGGCGCGTCGGCCGCCGTGGTGCCGCGCGCGGCCCCGACCCCGACGAAAGGCGCTCCGTCGTGATGCCACTGTGGTCACGAGCCCAGCAGCAGGACTTCCGCAGCAGGGTCCGCGGCTGTCTGCTCGGCGGTGCCATCGGTGACGCGCTCGGCGCGGGCGTCGAGTTCGAGTCGCTGGACAAGATCCGGGCCCAGCACGGCCCGCAGGGCGTCACCGGCTACGTCCCCGCCTACGGGCGCACCGGCGCGATAACCGACGACACCCAGCTCAGCCTGTTCACCGTGGACGGCCTGATCCGCGCCCACATCCGGCGCGACACCGGCAGCTGGCACCCGCCCACCGACCTGCACCTGGCCTACCTGCGCTGGGCCGCCACCCAGCGCGACTGGGGCCCGGACGAGCGCCGCCCCGACCTCGGCTGGCTCGGCCGCGAGGAGTGGCTGTACGCCCAGCGCGCCCCCGGCCAGGGCTGCCTGACCGGCCTCACCGGGCCGGACGGCGAGCGGCTCGGCACCCTGGAGCACCCCAAGAACCCGCACTCCAAGGGCTGCGGCACGGTGGTGCGGGCGGCGCCGTTCGGGCTGCTCACCACCTGGGAGCCGGGCCTGGTGTTCCAGCTCGCGGTGGAGTGCTCGGTGCTCACCCACGGCCACCCCACCGGCTACCTCGCGGCGGGCGCGCTCGCGGTGATCGTCCAGGCCGTCGCCCGCGGCGGCACCCTGGAGGAGGGCGTCCACCTGGCGCTGGCCCTGCTCTCCGAGCGGCAGGGGCACGAGGAGACCACCACCTCGCTGCGGGCCGCGCTGGACGCGGTGCGGGCCGGGGAGCCGTCCGCCGAGCGGGTCGAGGCGCTGGGGGAGGGCTGGGTCGCCGAGGAGGCGCTGTCCATCGGGGTCTACTGCGCGCTGGTCGCCCACGACGTCCGCTCGGGCCTGCTGCTGGCCGTCAACCACTCCGGGGACAGCGACTCCACCGGCGCGATCTGCGGCAACCTGCTCGGGGTGCTGCACGGCGACACCGCGCTGCCGCCGGGCCTGGTGGCGGGGCTGGAGGGGCGCGGCGCGATCCTCGAACTCGCCGACGACTTCGCCCTGGAGCTGACGCACGGCACCGAACTGCACGACCGGCGGAGCCCGGAGGGGTCCGACTGGGCCGGCCGGTACCCGGTGGCGCACTGAGCGTCCGTCACGCACGGGAGCGGGCGCGGCACCGGAGGCCGGCACCGTCGGACGACCGCAGCACTGAGAGGCCGGCACCGGAAGGCGGCGGAGGGCGGCGGAAGACGGCCCCGGAAGACGGCCCCGGAAGACGGCGCCCGGAACGCGAGTTGCCCGTAGCGCCGTCCGCCGCTCGGGGCGACGGACACCGCTACGGGCAACTGGGCCGAGCACGGATCCGGTCGGGTCAGACCTCGCCGAAGGACCCCGCCGCCGTGGCCGACGCGAACGCGTTCCAGGCCTCGGTGGAGAAGCGCAGCTGCGGGCCGGCCGGGTCCTTGGAGTCCCGGACCGCGACCGCCCCCGCGGCCGGTCCGGCGATCTCCACGCAGGCGCCCTGGCCTCCGCTGTGACTGCTCTTGCGCCAACGGATTCCGTGCTCGGCGGGGGTGCTCATTCGTGGTATCCCTTTTCGATGTCGGCTATCAGCGACCGGCTCTCCGCGACACCGAGCGCGGCCGCTCTCAGGTAGTCGTAGAGACCGGTATAGCGGCGCACATCGGCTTCCTTCTCCAGGTAGAGATCGCTCGTCACACCTTCGAAGTAGACAACCGTGGAATCGGCTGACTCCGGGAACTCCAGCAGGGAGAATGTCCCGGTCATGCCGGGATGGGCTCCGTGCGAGAACGGGATCACCTGGATGGTGATGTTCGGGCGCAGGCTCAGCTCCAGCATCTGCCGCAGCTGGCGGGCCATGATCTCGCGGCTGCCGACCTCGCGGCGCAGCGCCGCCTCGTCTATGACGGTCCACAGGCTGCCGAGCTGGTTCTCGCCGTGGACGCGCTCCTGCCGCTTCATCCGCACCTGCACCCGGCGCTGCACCGCGTTCGCGTCGGTGTCCGGCTGGGTGCCCTCGACCACCGCCTGGGCGTACTGCTCGGTCTGCAGCAGCCCGGGGATGAAGGAGGACTCGTAGGCGCGGATCGAGGAGGCCTCGGCCTCCAGGCCGATGTAGACGCTGTAGGGGGTCGGCATGTCGTTGAAGTCGTGCCACCAGCCGCGCTGGCGCGACTCCTTGGCCATCTCCATCAGGCTGCCGCGCATCTGCTCGTCGGCCACGTTGTACACGTCGCAGAGGTCGCGCACGTCGCGCTGGCTGATGCTGCGGCGGCCGTTCTCCAGCCGGCTGATCTTCGACTGGGAGACCATCAGGCGGCCGGCCACCTCCTCCGCCGTCATCCCGAGGCCCTCGCGGAGTTTGCGCAGCTCGGAGCCCAGGCGCCGGCGGCGCACGGTGGGATTGATGTTCGCGGACACGTCGACCTCCGGCCGGACCTCTGGTGATCGTTGGAGCGGCAGCCCTGGGAACACTTCGGACATTGGGACCAACCCCCCTGACTTGGAGCAGCATGTCACCTTGGGCCAGGTCGGCGCCCGGGAATCACAGCAGCGCAGTAGAACAGATCATCGGAAAAGCGCGTCCGTGAGACAGCGAAAGCCCCCAGGTGGTAATGCGGCTCGGCGACTAGGACCGGTAGTTGCAATGGGCCTCGACGGGCCTCAGGGAACGGCAGAGGGGCGGTCGCCGGGCGACTCGCGTCGCGGGGCGACCGCCCCTCGGTGCCGTTCGTGGTGCCGGTGATGCCGGGTCATGCCGGGTGATGCCGGTGGTTCGGATGGTGCGCGGTGGTGCGGTTGGTGGTCCAGCGCCCTGGAGGAGCGCGAACCGGGCGGCGTGCGCCGTCGGGCCGATCGGGCTCAGCGCACCCCGACCCGGGGAGCGGAGACCCGTCCGCCCGGAGCCCGGTTTGTCGCCCGGGCGCCGGAGCGACCGGAACCGGCCCCGGAACCGGCCCCGGAACCCTGGGAAGAACGGTTCTGCTGCGCCGGCAGGCCGTTCTGCACGTCCATCACGGCGTGCGCGACCATCCCGCCCAGCGGGTCGTACCGGATCAGATCGCGCAGCCGCGACCGCGAGGACCGGCCCTCGTTGCCCGGGTACAGGTGCTTGCCCAGCCCCACCGAGTGGGCGAGGGCCGCGAGCGCGGCCGTCCGCGGGTCCGGCGGCACACCGGTGCGGATCGCGGTGTCCAGTCGCTGCTTGATCGCGGCGTTGGTGCAGTCGTCGGACGCCTGGTACCGGGTCGTCGGCAGCACCCCGCACATCTGCCCCGGCACGGCCGTGACCATGCCACAGCGTTCCAGGTGCGCCAGGTACGTCTGACGCAGCCCCAGCCGGGGCCCGCCGATCCAGTGCGCCGCGCGGACCGGACTGCCGCGTCGGCGCAGCAGTTCCAGTGCGTGGTCAAGGGTCGGGTCGCCGGTCGGCCGTGCGAGCACGACGGCGATCCGGTCGCCCTCCGGTACGATCCGTCCGGCCAGGGACAGCTCGACGAGCTGCGCCCCGGCGAGTCCGAGGTCGAGGGTCTGCGGCTGCGCCGTGGTACCCGTGGTCGGGTCCAAAGCGAGCAGCAAGAGTTCCTCGGGAACAGTTCTGCGGCTCTTGCCCATCCAAGCCTCCCCGCGTGGATGAGAGACAGGGTGACGCCTCTCACACGGGCTTGTCGAGTACGCCTCCGAATCGTGACCTTGAGGTGAAGGCGCGGAACCGGCGGCCACAGGCCCGGCGTCTGACCCAGGAACAGACCGCGTTGCGGCCGTGCGGCGGCAATAAGCGCCGGTCGGGCGGGGTGTGCGCGGCTGGTTCGGCCGTCGGTGGCGGAGACTGTACAGGTACACGGGGCGGGGCGTCGGTTTCCCGAAATCGGGTCTGCCGATGCCCCGCCGGGCGTTGAGGAGGCTGGGATACGTGGGCGAGTCCCCCGACAGGGTGCTGAGGGACGGCGAGCAGGGCCGCGAACGCGAACGGACCGGGACGAAGGCTGTCGGGGCGTCAGCCGCGGCCGTCGCGGCCGGGGACGCCGCGGCAGCGCCGGAGGCGACCTCCGGGGAGAGTTCCGCCGGGGAGTCGGCCGGGGCCTCGGCCGGGGTGTCGACCGAGACGGCGACCGGGACGGTGACTGCGGCGTCGACCGAGGCGTCCGCGGACAACTCCGCCGACGCTTCCACCGAGGCCTCCACCGACGCCTCCGCCGACGCGCCGAGGACGGGCGGCAAGGGCGGCTCGACCGTACAGCTCCGTGTCCGGGATGTGGACAGCCGGACGACGATGCTGCGGCTGCCGGTGGACAACAAGACCACCGCGCTGCGGCTGCCGGAAGAGCTGCTGACCCCCGCCGACGAGGGCGGTTCCGATGACGCGGCGGGGGAGAAGAAGGACTCGCCGAGGGTCGAGGAGAAGAAGGAGGCCGCCGAGCGGCCGCCCGCCGCCGACCCGCGTCTCGCCATGCGGACCGCCGCGGCGAAGGAGGAGCCCGCCGCCGAGGCCGACGGGAAGGCCGCGGACGAGGAAGGGGAGAAGGCCGGCGAGGAGGCCGGAACACCCGACTCCGCCACCGCCGACGACGAGGCCGCCGCCGAAGCGGCCGACGCGCCGGAGCAGGACGCTCCCGCCGTCGCCCCCGCGCCCGTCGCCCTGAGCAAGAACGGACAGCCGGGTCAGAAGCCGGGCCGGCCGGGGCAGTCGAAGCAGTCGGGTCAGTCCGAGCCCTCCGAGCCCTCCGAGCAGTCGGGCCGGACCGGCAAGCCGGAGAAGCCCGAGCCGCTGCGCGCCCCGGCCGCCTCCCCGTCGGCCGGTACCGTGCCCGAGCCCCCGGAGCCCGCTCCGACGCCCGAGCCGGGCCCCGAGCCGAAGCCGGCGCCCAAGCCCCTCCCCGAACCCGAGCCGACCCCGGGCCCCGAACCGCTGCCCGCCCCGGCCCCGAAGCCGGCCCCGGGCCCCGCGCCCGCG
>NZ_MECK01000173.1 GCF_014596465.1 Streptomyces sp. CBMA123
GTCCGCGAGGCCCGGCGCGGAAGCCCGTTGGCCGTACGCCCCGTCTCGGGCACGGACGGCCGCGGGCCGCCGGTCCCCCGGTGCCGCCCGCTCGTGCCCTCCGTCGACGCCGAACTCGTGGACGCCGCTCTCGACGGCGCCGCATTCGACGACGCCGCACTCGACGAGGCGACCGGGGACACCGCCGAAGCGACGCCGCCGGGAGCCGCGTCCGGCACCGCGACCAGGTCACGCCGCCCCGCCGTCCGCCCGGCCGCGCGCCCCACCGGCCGACGCCCCGCGCCACCGGCGGCCCCGGTGGCGGGCGGTTCCGGCAGGCCGTCCGGCGCCTCCGCCAGCAGCTCGCGCGGGATCAGCACCACGGCCGTCGTCCCGCCGTACGGGGACGGCCGCAGGTGGACCCTGATGCCGTGCCGACGGGCGAGCCGGCTGACCACGAACAGTCCCAGCCGGTCGGTGTCGGCAAGGTCGAACTCCTGCTCCACGGTCAGGCGTTCGTTGATCTCGGCGAGCAGCTGTTCGCCCAGCCCGAGCCCCCGGTCGTCGATCTCCAGCGCGAAGCCGTGCGCCACCACCTCGCCCTGGACGGTGACTTGGGTGGTCGGCGGGGAGAACACGGCCGCGTTCTCGACGAGTTCGGCGATCAGGTGGGTGACGTCGGCGACGGCGCTGCCGAGCAGGCCGGTGCCGGGGAAGGGCCGGACGATCACCCGGGCGTAGTCCTCGACCTCGCCGACCGCCGCCCGGACCACGTCCACCATCCGGACCGGCTTGCGCCAGGCCCGACCGGGCGAGCCGCCGGCCAGGATGATCAGGCCCTCGGCGTGCCGGCGCATGCGGGTGGTGAGGTGGTCGACCTTGAAGAGGTCCTCCAGCTCCGCCGGGTCCTCGGTGCGGCGTTCCATGGTGTCGAGCAGGGTGAGCTGGCGGTGCAGCAGCACCTGGCTGCGCCGGGCCAGGTTGACGAACACCGCCGCGACGCCGCGACGCAGTTCGGCCTGTTCGACGGCGGCCTCCACGGCGGCCCGCTGGACCGCGTTGATGGCCTGGCCGACCTGCCCGATCTCGGCCTGGCCGAAGTGCAGTTCGGGCGCCTCGGCGGCCACGTTCACCGGTTCGCCGCGGCGCAGTCGCAGCATGACGGAGGGCAGCCGGGTGGTGGCGAGTTCGTTGGCCGCGTTGCGCAGCCCGATCAGTTCGCGGGCCAGGCCGCGCCCGATCCGGAGCGAGATCAGCACCGACAGCACGACGGCGACCAGGCCGATGGCGCCGGCGATGCCGCCGCGCCACAGGGCCGCGATCGCGGCGGAGCGGCCGCGGTCGTCCAGTCCGGCGCTGATCCGGGAGTTGATCGAGGAGAGGTCGCCGAGCGAGTGGTCGGCGGTCTCCCGCCAGTTGTCGCCGTTGAGCGCCTGGACGACCCGGTCGGGGCCGCCGGCGCCGACGAAGTCCGCCTCGGCGCGGGCCAGCGCGCCCCAGGCCTCGCCGCCGCGCAGGGCGATGTAGTCGGCCTGGTCGGCGGGTTCGAGTTCGGCGATGTAGACGGTGAACAGCGCCTGCTGGTTGTGCAGGGCGTCCAGCGCGGTCTGGTACTGCTCGGCGGTGGGTCTGGCCGCGCCGGTGCGCAGGCCCTCCATCGCCGCGTCCTCCTGCGCCAGGTACTCGCGGGCGCGCACCAGCTCGATCAGGATGGTGCCCTGGCGCGGGAGCTGGCCGCTCTGCCGGGCGACGTAGGCGGACCGGAAGCCGAACACCGGCCGGACCAGGTCGCTGTACTGCCCGAGCGCGAACTCCCAGTTGAGCGCGAGACGGCCGACCTGGGCCCGGAGCGGGCCGAGCTGGTCGGCGGCGGCGGTGATCTGCACCAGGCGGGCCCGCTGGGCGCTGGAGAGCCGGTCGCCGGCGCCGTCCTTCTTCTGCCGGAGCACCGCGAGGCTGCGGTCGGTGGCGGTGGTGGCGCGTTCGAAGGCGTCCCGGGCGACCGGCGAGTTCGGGTCGGCCAGGTGCTGGACGGCGGCGCGGCGCTCGTTCTGCAGGTCACCCGTGTACTGGTCCACGGCCGCCCCGTACTCCTTGTACGTACGGCTGATCGTCAGCTGGTTCCAGGCGTCCCCCGTGGCGGCGAACGTCGCGTACACCCACAGGGCGACGAGCGCGACGATGGGCACCAGGAGCAGCGCGATGATCTTCGCGCGGATCGAGCTGCTGCGCAGACGCATGGAGTCCTCGGTCGGAAGTGCCAGGCGCGGACGGGGAGCGGTTCGGCGGGCTTTCGGGGTGCTGGGGACGGCGGGTTCGGCGGTACTTCGGGGAGTCCTGAGGAGGAGTCTGCGGGAGGCTCCCGGCCACAGGTCTGCGAGACTCTACTACGCCCTGACCACACGTTCGAGGGTCGAACCATTCCGCTTCTTCACCTTGCCCCGAACACGTCAGAAGCCGGTCGCGGTCCGGTCCGCCCGCCCCGGGCGCCTCCCCGACTCCTCCCCGATTGCGACACCATTCGTACGGACCGGTGCCGATCTCGTCGCGTCACCGTCACAACCCTGGGCAGTGACAGAGCGATCCGATAGTTTCGCTCCACCCCGCGCGACCGGGCGCCGCCACCCCGGTGCCCGTGCGCCGGGCCGGCAGACAGCGCCGTGCGAAGCGAACTGGGGAGGACTGTGCGCGAGTTCACCACCCCCGCCCCGGCCGGGCTCGAGGCCACCGGAGGACTCGCCGACTCCCTGTACGACACCGCCGACCGCACCCCCGACCTGGTCCAGCTGTCCCGGCGGACCGGCGACGGCGGCTGGCAGGACGTCACCGCACGGGAGTTCCGGGACGAAGTGCTCGCCCTCGCCAAGGGCCTGCTGACCCGCGGCGTGCGCTACGGCGACCGGGTCGCCCTGATGTCCCGCACCCGCTACGAGTGGACGCTGTTCGACTACGCGCTCTGGTCGATCGGCGCGATCACCGTGCCGGTCTATCCCACCGCCGCGACCGAGCAGGTGCGCTGGATCCTCGCCGAGACCCAGGCGGTGGCCTGCCTGGTCGAGGACGAGGACGCCGCGATGACCGTCGGCGCGGTCTGCGACGCCCTGCCCGACCTGACCGGGATCTGGCAGCTCGACCGCGACTGCGTCGCCGCCATCACCGAGGACGGCCTGGACGTCCCCGACGCCCTGGTGCACCGCCAGCGGCTCGGCGTCACGGCCGCCAACATCGCCACTGTGGTCTACACCTCCGGCACCACCGGACGCCCCAAGGGCTGCCTGATCACCCACGCCAACCTGGCCGCCGAGGCCGACTCCCTGCTCGCCGGCTGGGGCGAGGTGCTCCGCGACACCGGCGGCGGCCAACCCGCCACCCTGCTGTTCCTGCCGCTGGCACACGTCTACGGCCGGGCGGTGCAGATCGCGGCGATCCGCGGCGGCTTCCGGATCGGCCACATCCCCGAGGTGTCCGCCGACGCGCTGCTGCCCGCCCTGGAGAGCTTCCGGCCGAGCTTCCTGCACGCCGTCCCGTACGTCTTCGAGAAGATCTTCCAGCGCGCCAGGCGCACCGCCGAGGCGGCCGGGCGGAGCGAACTCTTCGAGCAGGCCCGGCAGGTGGCCGTCGACTGGGCGACCGCCCGGGAACAGAAGGCCTTCGGCCGCGGCCCCGGCCCGGGTGCGGCCCTGCGGCTGCGTCACCTCGCCTACGAGCGGACGGTCTACCCGAAGCTGCGCGCCGCACTCGGCGGCCGGGTACGCACCGTGATGTGCGGAGGGTCCGCGCTACGACGGGAGTTGGGCCTCTTCTTCACCGGCGCCGGGCTCCAGCTCTACGAGGGCTACGGACTCACCGAGACCACCGCCGCGATCACCGCCAACCCGGCCGGGCGGCCGAAGCTCGGCACCGTCGGGCAGCCGGTGCCGGGCGCCTCGGTGGCCATCGCGGACGACGGCGAGGTGTGGGTGCGCGGCGGATCGGTCTTCGGTGGCTACCTCAACCATCCGCGGTGCACCGCGGAATCACTCGTCGACGGCTGGTTCGGCACCGGCGACCTCGGCCGGCTCGACGAGGACGGCTACCTCACCATCACCGGCCGCAAGAAGGACCTGATCGTCACCAGCAGCGGCAAGAACCTCGCCCCGGCGGCCCTGGAGGAACGGGTCGAGGCGCACCCGCTGGTCTCCCAGTGCCTGGTGGTCGGCGACGACCGCCCGTACGTGGCAGCGCTGATCACGCTCGACCCGGACGCGCTCGCGCACTGGCTGAAGACCCGCGGACGGGAACAGCTGGACGCCTGGGCGGTGCTCGCCGACGAACAGCTGCACGACGAGGTCCAGCGCGCGGTGGCGGCGGCGAACACGGCGGTGTCCCGGGCCGAGTCGATCCGGGCATTCCGTTTGCTGCCAAGGGAGTTCAGTCTGGAGCAGGGGCTACTGACCCCCTCGCTCAAGCTGCGGCGGACGGCGATCGCGGAGTTCTACTCGACGGACATCGAGGAGCTGTACCTCTCCTGATCCCTCATTGCCCTCGCCTCGGCGCATGAACTGCAGTTCTGTTTCTGTCTTCTGACGTTCCGTCTTGTCCCTTTTACGGACGGTTCGTTCGCCCTCCGGTTCACCTGCCGTTCCCTTGACGAGCCGATTGGTCCAGTCCATTGTTGCTCTTCGGTCCGAGTGCGGCGCACCAGCACCACCCGCTCCCGCCCCTCCGGGAGCGCTCTGGTTCCACGGTCCAGATTCCCGTTCGCGCCCTCCCCACGGGCGTGCCCCCACCTGCTGGAGTCCTCACGTGTCGATGTCCATGCGCCTGTCCGCGCCGGCCCTATCCGTCGCCCTGCTGACGGCCTTCGCCGTCCCGGCCGCTTCCGCCTCGGCCTCCGCCCCCGCCTCCGCCTCCGCGGGGGGTTCCGCCGGCGCGACCGTCAACCTGGTCTCCAACCCCGGCTTCGAGCTGCCCTCCCCCGGCCTCGCCGACTGGGGCAGCATCCCCGGCTGGACCTGCACCGGCGGCCCGGCCGAGGCCGCCGTCACCACCGCCGCTGCCGCCGCGCACTCCGGCACCTCGGCACTCACCGTCACCCCGGCGAACGGCGACTCCACCGGCGAGTGCGCCCAGACCGTCGCCGTCCAGCCCGGCACCACCTACACCGCCTCGGCCTGGGTGCGCGGCGACTTCGTCTACCTGGGCGCCACCGGCACCGGCCGGGACGTCGCCCCCGCCTGGACCGAGACCACCTCCGGCGGCTGGCAGCAGCTGACCACCCGCTTCACCACCGGACCGGACGCCCACAGCATCCGGCTCTACGTGCACGGCTGGTACCAGCAGGGCCCGTTCTCGGTGGACGACGTACGGGTGGACGGCCCGGCGCCCGCCCCGGCGGTGGCGGCCGGCTCGATCCCGACCACCGACAAGGTCGTCTTCTTCACCGTGGACGACGGCTGGCAGCGCACCCCCGAGGCGGAACGGTTCATCGCCGACCACCACCTGCCGATCACGGCCTTCCCGCTGCCGATGCCGGCCGGCACCGACCCGGCCTTCTTCCAGCGGGTCACCGCCGTGCCCGGCTCCTCGATCCAGGACCACAGCGTCTCGCACTCCGATCTCAGCAAGCTCCCGCTGGAACAGCAGCAGGTCGAGATCTGCGACGCGCGCGACGCGATGACCCGGCTGTTCGGCACCGCGCCCGTGGTGTTCCGCCCGCCGTACTTCGCCTGGAACGCCGACACCCTGCTGGCCGCCGCCAACTGCGGCATCCGCACCGTCCTGACCGCCGACGCGGACTTCAGCTGGGGCGCCTCCACCATCTGGCACCCGGGCCGGCTCCAGCCCGGCGACGTGATCCTCATGCACTGGACCGACACCCTCGCCACCGACCTCCCCCGCGCCCTCGCGGCCGCCGAGACCGCCGGCCTCAAGCCGGCCGGCCTGGTCGACTACCTGCACTGACGCTCCCGCCCCGGGGGCCCGACACGATGACAGCTGACAGAATTCATCATCTGAAATCTGTCAGCTGTCATCCGTTATCTGTCATCCGTTATCTGTCGTCTGTCGCTCGTTGCCTCTTGGGCGGCCACCAAGCCTGCCCCGCTCCGGCGTGGGATCCGGGGGGGTGATCCGCTCGACCGCCCGGGCGTGATCACGCTCGTTGACAGGGTGTCCGCGACGCGGCTCTAATGAGGGCGTGCAGCGCGGCGTCGGCCACAAAGCAGTGGGCCGGCCGGCGGCCGAGCCAGCACCTGACGTGTAAAGGGACGATGCGCGATGAGTACCTTCTCCGCTGCCCTGATCTGACGTAGGCGGTCACCGCGGTGTCCGCCCGTTCCCGTGCCGGCACCGTGTGTGGCCGCGAATCCCCCGTATTCCCAGGAGACTTCACCACACACACATGTCCATGTCCTTCAATCAGAATGTCATCGAGGAGTTCCGCGCCAACGGCGGCCGGGTCGGCGGTCCGTTCGAGGGCGGCGACCTGCTGTTGCTGACCACCACCGGAGCCGGCTCCGGTCGACCGCACACCGTACCCCTCGGGTTCGTCCGGTCCGAGGGGCTGGTCCTGGTCGTCGCCTCGGCGGCCGGGGCGCCCGAACATCCGCAGTGGTACCGCAATCTGCTGGCCCACCCGGTGGTACGGGTCGAGCTCGGCACCGAGACCTTCGACGCCATCGCCGTACCCGCCGAAGGCCCCCGCCGGGATCGGTTGTTCGCCGCCGTCGTCCGCGAGGCGCCCGGGTACGGCGACTACCAGGCGCACACCAAGCGGGAGTTGCCAGTGGTCACGCTGGAGCGGCCCGAGGCACCGCCAGGCCGTCCGCGCGAAGTGCGCAGCCTGGCCGACAAGTTGCTCGAAGCGCACAGCTGGCTGCGGGCCCAGCTGCGGCACGTCCGGGCGGAGGCGCACGCCCACACCCCCGGCGGGCCGGCCGGGCTCGGGCTGCAGCTGCGCCAGCACTGTCTGGCGTTCTGCGAGGGGTTGACGCATCACCACGCCGGGGAGGACTCCGCGATCTTCCCGGCCCTGGCGCGCAGCCACCCCGAGCTCGCCGGAGTGCTGGACCGACTCGGCGAGCAGCACCGGGAGATCGGCCGGATCAAGGGGGAGCTGGCGGCACTGCTGGCCGGGATAGAGATCGCCGATCCGGACCGACTCCGGACCGAACTGGACCGGATGTCGGCCGAGTTGGAGGCACACCTGGACCACGAGGAGGCCGAGCTGCTGCCGGCCCTCGCCGCGATCCCCTTCCCGCCGGTGCGTCCGGCCCCGACCGGGCGCTGACGCGACGGTGCCGCCGCCCCTCCCCGAGCACGGGAGGGGCGGCGGCACCGGTCGTCATGTCAGGGGTTCGACGGGACGGTGGAGGCGGGCGCCTCAGGACTGGCTGAAGACCGGCAGGTAGCCGTTGGCCTGGCCCGAGTCGGTCGGGTGGTAGCTCTCGTCGATCGGCAGGGTGGTGCTGTGCAGCCAGGTGTCCAGCGAGCCGCAGATCTCGTGCCCGGAGAAGATGTCGCGCACGTCGCCGAAGGTGAAGCCGGCGTTGGCGACCTCCTTGGCGATGATGCCGTCCAGGGTGTCCGCGGCCTCGTTGATGGCGGCCCGCTTGGTGTCGCCGATGCCGAAGATGCAGCTGCCGCCGAGCTGGTAGAGGTGCGGGTAGCCCATGACCACGACATGGGCGTTCGGGGCCTTGGCGCGGATCGCGTTGTACACCTGGTCCAGCTGGCCGGGGAGGGTGTTGGTCGCGTAGTTCTCGGCCGTGTTGACGGCGTTGAGGCAGTCGCTGTCGGAGCTGAGCACGCAGGTCTTCATGGTGCTGGAGAAGCCCGCGTCGTTGCCGCCGACCGAGAGGCTGACCAGGGTGGTGTCGGAACTCAACGCGGAGATCTGGTTGCTGAGGATGTCACCGGTTCTCGCACCGGAACAGGCGACGAAGGCGAAGGAGGACGGGGAGTTCGCGTTCGACCAGAGGGAGGCGTAGGCGTTGGCGCTGCGCTTGCAGCTACCGCTGTCGCCCAGGTAGTCGCCGGCGCCGACACCGGCTGAGTACGAGTCACCGAGGGCGACGTAGTTGACGGCCGCCGCGTTGGCGGACGAGGCCGTGAAGAGCGTCGTCATGGTGAGGACGGCGGCTATCGCGGCGACGGACAGGGCACGGGCAGGGCGGAACATTGCACCTCCAGGTGTGACACGGGTCACAGAAAGGGATACCAAGCGGTCGTCGAACATGGAAGCGTTCATGCCAAACACATTGACGGGCCGTCAGCTGGCGCAGAAGTGAACTGCCGGCCGGGCGGCGCTTGTTCACGCCGAACGGCGCGCACCGACGAGGACGCGCGCGAGCACGGGCACGGGGACGAGCACGGGCCGGTCAGCAGACCGGTCCGTAGCGCAGGTCAGCGACGCCACCCGGTCGCCCGGGCGGGACGCCACGACCGACTCGCTCAGGAGCGGCTGAACACCGGGAGGTAGCCGTTGGCCTGGCCCGAGTCGGTCGGGTGGTAGCTCTCGTCGATCGGCAGGGTGGTGCTGTGCAGCCAGGTGGTCTGCGAACCACAGATCTCGTGCTCGGCGAAGATGCTGCGCACGTCGCCGAAGGTGAAGCCGGCGTTGGCGGCCCGCTTGGCGATCACGCCGTCCAGCGCGTCGGCGGCGCCGTTGATGGCGGCGCGCTTGGTGTCACCGATGCCGAAGATGCAGTCGCCGCCGACCTTGTACAGGTGCGGGTAGCCCATCACCACGACGTGGGCACTCGGAGCCTTGGCGTGGACCGCGGAGTACACCCGGTCCAACTGGCCGGGCAGGGTGTTCGTCGCGTAGCTCTTCGCCGTGTTGACGGCGCTGAGGCAGTCGCTGTCGGAGCCCAGCACACAGGTCTTCATGGTGTCGGCGAAGCCTGCGTCGTTGCCGCCGATCGACAGGCTGACCAGCGTGGTGCCACTGTTCAGTGCGGAGATCTGGTTGTTGAGCACATCGCCGGTTCTCGCCCCCGAGCACGCCACGAATGCGAAGGAGGACGGCTTGTGCGCGCTCTTCCACAGGTAGGCGTAGGCGTTGGTGCTGCGCTTGCAGCTACCGCTGTCGCTCAGGTAGCTGCCGGCACCGACGCCGGCCGAGTACGAGTCTCCGAGGGCGACGTAGTTGACACCGGCCGCATTGGCGGCTGACGCCGTGAAGAGCGTCGTCATGGTGAGACCAGCCGCAATCGCGGCAACGGACAGAACACGGGCAGGGCGGAGCATTGGACCTCCTGGTATGACGCGGGTCACAGAAGGGATACCAGGCAGTAGCCCAGCGCGGAAGCTGTCATGCCAAGGACATTGACGGACCGTCTGATAGCAGAGAAGTGAACCCGCCCCGACAGAACGTGAGTTCGCCCAGGTGGGTGCAGGTGTATGTCGACGCGCATCGGTCATCGCGTGTAGACAAAAAGTTTTGAGAAGTCAGCTCTCCGTCAGCCGCCGGTCAGCATGCGGCCGTCGGTGCGTCAATTCCGCGGCGCCGCGCCGTCGGTGCGCCAGTTCCGCGGCATGCTGCCGTCGGTGCGTCGGCTCTGGGGCGCGGAGCCGTTCCGGCCCGATCGCGCCGCCCGTCCCGCCGGGCGCGCGGCTCAGTGCCCGGGGACGCTTCCGCCGCCCGGGTGCACGGGGCCGGGGAAGACCGTGCAGCCCTCGACCGGCAGTTCCTCGATCGTCTCGTTCGCGGCCGCGGGCACGCCGAGCCAGTGGGCGGCCATGGCGACCGCCACCCGGGCCTGGCGCAGTCCGGGCTCGCCCCAGCCCAGCAGCTCGACGGCGAGCCCCGGCGCGACCAGCAGCCGCCGGTAGTGCCGGCCCGAGGCCGGGTCGGCCTCGCTGGGACCGACCGCCCGCAGCGCCGCCGCCATCCGGACCCGCGCGCACTCGTGCCCGCCATTCGCCGAGCCGACCCGGTCGTAGAGGTAGCCGAGGTAGTACGGCCGGCCGATCACGGCCCGCGCCTCCTCGCCCGCCTCCCGGGCCAGCGCGGCCGCCGGGTCACCGTCGTCCTCCGGCTCCAGCGAGCCGCCGGGCAGCGAGCAGATCCCGTCCTTGGGGTTGACCAGGGTCAGCACCCGCCCGTCCGGGGCGAACAGCCACCCCCAGGACTGCTTCACCGGCAACCCGTCCGGCACCTGCTCGCCCGGCCGCCACGGCCAGCCCGCCGTGGGACGTCGGCGCACCTTCCCGAGCAACTCGGCGATCTCCGCCGTGAACTCGATCCGGCCCATGCCGCGCGCCCCCTCTCGGTGTCGGGCTCGCCGGACCTGCGGAGCACGGTTCGGAGCGGAGCGACCGGAGCGGCGGCGTGGGGTACCGCGCGCCCCTGCTGATGATCTTCTCCGATCTTCCCCGAACAGGCGGTCGATGAACAGTCCCCAGCGCCGCATGGTGGATGCGCAGACCGCGAAAGCCCTGTTCACCCCACCAGCCCACCTCCGCCCCCGGCACCCGGGAAGCCCGGCAACGGGAACCCCGGCTGCGGGACCACGCCGGGCGGGAACGGCAGCCCGCGCGCCGCGTCGTCGGCCAGCTCGTCGAACACCTCATGGGCCGTCATCGGCCGCAGCCGCCCGCCGGCCAGCGCCCAGCCCCGCACCGCCGGCCCGGACCTCGCCGCGTCCGGAGACCCGCCGGGAGGCCCGCCCGGGCGCTCGCCCGACGGGGGCGCGGACGGATCGCCGTGCAGCAGCAGTGCCCCCTCACCCCCGGACGCCACCCCGGCCGCGAGCGTGACGCAGAACGCCTCCACATCCCGCCCGGCGGACTGCAGCCGCCCCGCCTCCACGCAGACGTCCACCGCCGAGGTGAGCTGCTCGCCGTCCTCCGGCCCGTGGCACCGCAGCGTCAGCAGGTGACAGCCCTCCCCCGCGCCCTCGGCCAGCGCCAGGTAGACCGAGGTCACGTACCGCATCACCGCCGCCATCCGCCGCTGCCCCACCAGGTCGTCGCCGACCGCGTTCAGCAGCGCCGCGCAGGCCACGGACATCCGCACCCGCGCCCGGTGGTCGTCCAGGAGCACCGGGAGGAGCTCCGCCAGCGGCTCCCCCGCGTAGACGAAGGGCTCCCCGGCCAGTTCCGGATCCCCCGCGTACGCGACCCGGGCGGCCGGCGCCCGGGGATCGAGCCCGAGCGCGGCACAGTAGTCCTCGAAGTCGGCCGCCTCCAGCACCCGCAGGTGCACCTCCAGCCCCTGCCGGTGCAGGCCGCTCAGCTGCTCCTCCGCCCGCACCAGGTACTCCCGGTGCCCGAGCGCGCCGAACAGCCCGTACCCGGCCAGCGCGGCGAAGTCGGCCGCCTCCGCGGCCAGCGCCACCGCCACCGGCTGCGGCGGCGCGCCCCGGGCCCGGCCGCCGC
>NZ_MECK01000174.1 GCF_014596465.1 Streptomyces sp. CBMA123
GGCGTCGGCGGCCCGGCCCTGGCGAGCCGGATCGACCTGCGGGTGCTGCCCGGCACCGACCCCCAGCGGGCCGCCGCCGCGCTGCGGACCGCCGTGGACGGGCTGGGCGCCCGGCTCTCCACCCCCGAGGAAGTCTGGTCGGCCGCCGGCGACAGCACCGAACAGGCCGCCTGGGACGCCCTGTTGATGATCCTCGGACTGGCCATCGGCTACGCGGGGATCGCCCTGGCCAACTCGCTGGTGATGACGGTCAGCGACCGCCGCCAGGAACTCGCCCTGCTGCGGCTGGCCGGCGCCACCCGGGGCCAGGTGCTGCGCACCGTCGCCGTGGAGACGCTGATGTGCGTGGCCGCCGGCACCCTGCTGGGCGTGCTCGGCACCGCGATCAGCGTCGGCGGCTCCTGGGCCGCGCTGACCGCCCTGGTCGGCCCGACGCCCGCGATGGTGCCCTGGACGGCGATGGGCGTGCTCGCCGCCGGCTGCGCGGCGATCGCCCTGACGGCGGCGGTGCTCCCGACCGCACTGGCCCTGCGCGGCCGGGACGGGCAGGGCATCCTGCGCGGAGCGGCGGGCGCGGCCTGAGCCCGCTGCCATCGGTCGCCGGGCCGCCCGGCCCGCCGGTGGGTGTCCTCCTTCGTCCCGACCGTCCCCTGGCTGCGGGACACAGCCTGGTCAGCTGATCACCCCGTCCGACGAGCGCACCAACCCTCCCGGCGGCGCAACCGGCCGTGGCGCCGCCGGGAGCAGCCGGTCGAGCGCCGCTAGCGTGCCCCCATGGGCGCTCAGGAGCTGGATCTCACCGCGCTGCGCCGGGTGTACGGAAACGCCGGGAGCCGGTGGTTCTACACCCGGGTGGCGCGCAACGCCCGGCACTGGGGGTGGACCGAGCCCGGGCAGTCGAAGTGGCGGCTGTGGCGGGCGCAGCGGCAGCTGGAGGACGTGCTCGGGCGCAAGCTGGCCCTGCCCGCCGGGGCGCGGGTGCTGGACGCGGGCTGCGGGGCCGGGGTGGTGGCCCGGGCGATGGCGGCCCGGTTCGGGCTGCTGGTCACCGGGGTCGACGTCCTGGACTTCCACGTCGCCGAGGCCCGTCGACTGAGCGCCGACGCCGCACTGGCCGACCGGACCGCCTTCTCCTGCGGCGACTTCCATGAACTCCCCTTCCCCGAGGGCACGTTCGACGGCGCGTACTCGATGGAGACGCTCGTCCACTCCTACCGCCCGGCCCGCGCGCTGGCAGAGTTCCACCGGGTGCTCCGCCCGGGCGGTCGGCTGGTGCTGCTCGGCCCGATGAGCACCGGCCCGCTGGAGGAACTCCCGTCGTCCGCGCGGGCCTTGCTCGAACCGTACCTGGACGCGATGGCGATGACCGGCGCCCGGCTCTACCACGCGGGCAACCTGGCGCAGCTGCTCGCCGGGGCCGGCTTCGAGGTCGAGGAGGCCCTGGACGCGACGCCGCACTACCTGCCGACCACCGAGGCGGTGCACGCGTACTTCCGACTGCCCTGGGAGCTGCTGCGCCGCGTCGGCGACCCGGCGCGGTGGCTCAATCTCCGCTCCACGGTGGAGATGTACGCGGTGCGCGAGCACATCGCCTGGTACGTTCACACCGCCGTCAAGCCACCGAGGTGACCGCCATGGACGAGCACTCCGCCCCGCTGCCGTACCCGAGCGGCTGGTTCTGCGTCGGTCGGACGCGTGATCTGCCGCCCGGCCGGGTCCGTACGGCCCGGCTGATGGGCGAGGACGTGGTGCTGTACCGGACGCGGCGGGGCGCGGTGCGCGCGATCGGACCGCACTGCCCGCACCTGGGCGCGCACTTCGGCGCGGGCGGGCGGGTCCACGGCGAGGACCTGGTCTGCCCGTTCCACGGCTTCGCCTTCGCCTCGGACGGCTCCTGCACCGGCTCGCCGGACGGCACCCGGTTCCGCGGTGAACTGACGAGACGTCATCTCGTCGAGCGGGACGGCGCGTTGTTCGTCTGGCGGGGCGGACCGGACGGCACGCCGCCTACCTGGGAGCTGCCGCCGGCGGTCGGCGTGCGGCCGCTCGCCTGGTGGAGCGGAGAACTGCTCTCGCATCCGCAGGAGGTGCTGGAGAACAGCGTGGACTTCCGGCACGTGTCCGTGCTGCACGGCCTGGACGCCCAGGAGACGGCGCCGCCGGAACCGGACGGCCCGCTGTTCACCATCCACCAGCGCACCACCACCCGGTTCCCCGGGCTGGGCGCGGTGAGCCTGGAGCAGCCGGTGACGCTGGCCGGGCTGGGGCTGATGCGGCTGACCGCCGAACTGCCGGAGCTGGGCAGCACGCTACGGGTGTGGGTGCTGCCGACGCCGCTCGCGCCCTGGCGCACCCTGGTGCGCTTCGCGGCGACCAGCACCGTGCCGGTGCCCGGGGTCGGGGCGGCGCGGGTCGTGGACCGGGCCGCCTCCTGGGTGGCGCTCCAGGCCTCGGTGCGGATCATCAAGCAGGACCGCCCGGTGCTGGCGCACAAGCGGTACCTGGCGCAGCCGCGGCTCGTGCCCGGGGAGCGTTCGATCGGGCTGTTCCGGCGCTGGGCGCGGCAGTTCTATCCGGTCGGGTCCGACAGTGCCTGGGATTCCGAGGCCGCCGGCGAGTCCCAGACCGGGTCGGGCAGTCCGGGCACCGACCGCCCCTCCGACTGCCAGCGGCGGGCCAGCTCGGCGTAGATCGGCGCTCCCGGATCCCGGTCCGACCCCGGCTCCGGAGGGCGCCCCGGTTCCGGAGGGCGCCCCGGTTCCGGAGGGCGCCCCGCGCCTGGCAGGATCGTTTCTTCGGCCGGCCAACGCCAAAGAGCCGGCATCACCCCAAAACTGCTCACATCCGCCCAACGCGCCCCACCCGCCCCGGGTCACGGCCGCGTCAACCGGACGGCCCGCGCATCCACCCCGCACGAGCCGTCCGCCGGGGCCCTCAGCGCCGCCGCCCCGCCGCCAGCAGCTCCGCCACCGTCGCCAGCTTCACCCGGGGCCGCCCCTGCGCCGCGCCCCGCTCGCGCTCCGCCCGGTCCACCGCGCGCAGTTCCTTCAGCCCCACCGCGTCCGGCCGGCGCCGCCGCACCAACTGCTCGAACTCCGTCCGCCCCGCCGGGGGCACCGGCAGTGCCCGGGCCTGCGCGTCGTCCATCAGCGCGTCCACCGTCTCGCGCGCGCAGGCCCGGTTGGCGCCGATCCCGCCGGACGGCCCGCGCTTGGCCCAGCCGACCACGTACGCGCCGGGCAGCGGCCGGCCGGTGGCCGGGTCGACCACCCGTCCGCCGTGCTGCGCGACCGTCCCGGTCCGCTCGTCGAACGGCAGTCCGGGCACCGGCACGCCCCGGTGCCCGATGGAGCGCACCACCAGGGCGGCGCGCAGGGTGTCCCGCCGAGCGGTCGGGCCGGCCGGGCCAGTCGGATCGATCGGCCCAGCCGGGTCGATCGGGTCGCCGTCCGCTGTCAGCGCGGTCCGTTCGACGGTCAGCCCCGAGACCCGGCCGTCCGCCTCGGTCAGCTCGACCGGCGTCGACAGGAAGCGCAGCACGATCCGCCGCCCCAGCCCGGGTTCGGCGTCCCCGTCGTGGCGCACCAGCGGCAGGTCGGCGAGCAGCACGGCCCTGGAGTCCGGCGCGGCGGCCTCGATCGCGGCCCGCACCTGCGGGTGGTCCTCCACCACCAGCTCGACGCCCGGCAGCCGGCGCAGCCCCAGGAACTCGGGCGCGCTCCAGGCGGCCTGCTCGGGCCCGCGCCGGGCCAGCAGCACGACCTCCCGCACCCGGCTGCGGCGCAGCGCGGCCAGGGCGTGGTCGGCGATGTCGGTGGCGGCGAGCCGGTCCGGGTCGGTGAGCAGGATGCGGGCGATGTCCACCGCGACGTTGCCGTTGCCGACCACCACCACCCGCTCGGCGGACAGGTCCACGGTGTCGGCCGGCACCGTCGGGTCGGCGTTGTACCAGCCGACGAAGGAGGTCGCGGGCACGCTGCCGGGCAGGTCCTCGCCGGGCACGCCGAGCCTCCGGTCGGCGGCCGCGCCGACCGCGTACACCACCGCGTGGTGGTGCGCGGCCAGTTCCTGGTGGCTGACGTCGGTGCCGACCTCCAGGTTGAGGTGCATCCGCAGCCGCGGGTCGTGGAAGACGCTCGCGAAGCTCTCCGCGATCCGCTTGGTGGACTGGTGGTCGGGCGCGACGCCGTGCCGCAGCAGGCCGCCGGTGACCGGCAGCCGGTCGATCATGGTGAGTTCGGCGCTGGTGCAGCGCAGCAGTTCCTGCGCGGTGTACCCGGCGGAGGGTCCGGTGCCGACCACGGCGATCCGCAGGGTGCCGACCTCGCCCGGCAGGCTGCGCGGGAAGCTGGGCGCGCCCCAGGCGTGGTCGTTGGGGTGGTCGCGGTACCAGTCGCGGTTGAGGTCGCCGAAGACGACGTCCGGCCCGCGCAGCCGGTCGACCGGGAACACCGCGTCCACCGGGCAGGCGTCCGCGCAGGCGCCGCAGTCGATGCACGCCCGGGGGTCGATGTACAGCAGGTCGGTGGTGCCGAACTCCGGTTCGTCCGGGGTCGGGTGGATGCAGTTGACCGGGCAGACGGAGACGCACGAGGCGTCGTTGCAGCAGGATCGGGTGATCGCGTAGGCCATGGCCGGAGTCGGGTCCTCGCTAGAGCTGACGGTCCGTCAGAGTCGGTGGTCAGAGCATGTGCACGCGGCGGTAGACCGCCGCCGCGCGGCTGGTGATCAGCCCGGTCTCGGCGAGGAACGCCATCAGGTGCCGGGAGCTGTTGCGCATCATCGCCTTGCGGTGCTCGTTGCCCTTCGCCTCGTCGAGGGCCCGCGCGACGTCCAGCCCGGCGGCCTTGTAGACGCCCGGGTGCACCATGCTGCTGACGATGACGTACGCGCCGATCGCGATGCCGGTGGCCGAGGCGCGGCGGCGGGCCGGGCTCGCGTGGCGCACCCGCTCGCGGATCTCCTGCCGGGCGAACTTCATGTGCCGGGACTCCTCGACCACGTGGATCCGGGAGGTGCCGCGGACGATCTCCAGGACGTTCTCGCCGCGCATCCAGTCGCGCTGCATGACGTCCAGCACCTCCTCGGCCACCAGGATGCCGCCGTAGGCGAGTTCACCCTTGGCGAGGGCCTTGAAGGCGCGCCCGGCCTGGGCGATCACCTTGTTGGGGCGGTAGGCGGGGACGCCCATCTTCTGGCAGGCGCGGGCGAACATGATCGAGTGGCGGCACTCGTCGGCGATCTCGGTGAGCGCGAACTGGAACTCGGCGCTGGCGGGGTTCTTGAGGTACTGGTCGCGCAGCACCATCTGCTGGAGGATCATCTCGAACCAGATGCCGGTGTTCATGATCGAGCAGACCTCGTGCCGGGTGAGGGTGACCCGCTGCTGCTCGGTCATCTCGTCCCACAGCCGGGTGCCGTAGAGGGTGCTCCACTCGGGGTTGAGGCCGTAGTGCCCGGCCGGGAGGGGGGCGTCCCAGTCGATCTCGGTCATGGGGTCGTAGGAGAGGGTGGCGGCCGAGTCCAGCAGCCGCTTCGAGACGTCGTCGTCGGCCGCCGTGTGGCCGTGTTCCGCCGCCGCCTGCCGGATGAGAGCCATGGCTGCCTCCAGGTGCCTGCCCCTGCGGGTTCCCGCTCACCCGCTTATTAGACGGACAGTACAATAAGAGCCGGTTCCCGAGAACCCCCCGCGCGACGCCGAACCGGCGCGGGGCCGACGGCGCGCGCCCCCTCTGTCGCGTCGCGCGTCATACGGACGTACATCGGGCGTCATACGGACATACGTCCCCTCACATGCCCTGCGGACGTACGTCCCGCGCGGGCGGCTGGGACGACGGTGCCCAGTGCGCCCACGCCACCGGGCCGACGCCCGCGCCACCGGGTCAGCGCCCGCACCAACGCATCAGCGGCTGCGCCGGTCCGCCGCGTCGAAGGCGGCGAGGGAGCGGGCGCCGGGGGCGAGGGCGTGGCGGAGGGCGGTGAGTACGGCGGGTTCCAGACCGCCGAGGGCCTCGGCGAGTTCGTCGGTGATGTCCTGGGCGATCTCCGCGGCCACCGTTTCCGCCGGGGTGCGGGGGCCGAGTTTGCTGACGGCCGCGGCGGCACGGGTGGGGGTGAGGAGGGCGGAGGCCTGGACCAGGAGCCAGGCGGGGACGCCGGCCGCACCCTCGGGCGGGGGGAGGTAGGGGCGGGCGCCGTCGTAGCGTTCGTCCTCGGCGAAGGCCTTCTGCTTGACCTTGATCACCGGCCGGGCGGTCTCCGACTCGTGCCATTCGCCGGCCGGCTTGAGGACGTACCCCTCGGCGAAGTTGGCGAGCCGGCCGGGCAGTTCGGTCAGTGCGGGCAGGCCGAACAGGGCGGGGACCCGGCTGGGGAAGGCGACCGGCAGGCCTTGCAGGGCGTTCAGGGTGCCGCGCCCGAGCAGCGGTACGCAGGTGAGCCCGGCGGTGGCGGCGGCGGACCGGAGGTCGCGGTCGGAGATCCACCACCGGCCGTCGGCCGTCTCCACCGTGGCGTCGAAGGGCAGCCAGCGCAGCCCGGGGGCGTACCAGACACCGGTCTGCACGGGTTCGACGCCGGGGGCGGCGGGCACCTCGGGGTGCGGGTAACGGCCGCCGGCCAGCTCCCCGTACACCGTGACGACGGCGGCCGACCCCCGCGCCGCCCGCACGGCCGCCGCGAAGCGCCCGGCGGCGACGGCGAGTTGAGGCCAGATCCGGCTGACGCCGAAGAAGGCGTCGAGGTCCTCGTCGCCGAGCAGGTCGCGCCGCTTGGCGGCCCGTACGGTGGTGCCGTCGCAGACCACCGCGAAGTGCGCGCCGTGCACCTTCTCGGCCGCGATCCACTCGCGGGCGCCGGGTGCGCCGGGGCGTCCCTTCGCGGGGATCTTCGGATAGGGCGTCAGTTCGGACCGGGAGTCGGACACGACCAGGATCCTCGCCGCTGGGCCCGCCCGGTGGCAACGGGATTCCTAAGCCCGCTCCCACAGCCCGGCGAGGTGCGCGTGGAGGAGGTCCTCGGCCTCCGCCGCCGTCCGGTGGCCGATGAGGACGTGGGCGGTGAGTCCGTCGGTGAGGGCGAGCAGGGTGCGGGCTTCGCGTCGGGCGTCGAGGGCGTGGGAGGCCTCGGCGACGAGCCGGGCGAGCAGTCCTTCGAGGTCGGCGTAGCTGGTGCGGAGGCCGGCGGCCAGGGCCGGGTTGACGGCGGCGGCGGCGAGGAAGGCGAGCCAGATCCGGGCTTCGGCGCGGTGTTCGGCGCGGAGCAGGGCGACTTCGGCGGCGGCGTGTCCGAGGGTGCTCGCGGCGGACTGGGCCGGGCCGGCCAGGACGCGGCCGTGGACCCGTTCGGTGACGCGTTCGCCGATGTGGGCGAGGGCGAACCGGAGCATCTCCTCCTTGCTGCGGAAGCAGCGCTGGACGGCTCCCATGGAGACGTCGGCCCGGGTGGCGACGTCCCGCAGGGTGACGCCTTCCAGGCCCTGGGTGTCGATCAGCGCGCACACCGCTTCGGCGATGTGCCGGCGCCGTTCCTCGTGGTCGACCTGCTTGGGCATCCGCCCCCCACCTCCCTGTTCCGACCCGACCCGCTCCGAACTGCTCCGGGCTGTTCCGGACTGTCTCCAGTTATTCCGATGCAAGCGTATCGGCTCTCCCGCTAAGGTTTCGATGCAACCGCATCGGAACCCACCAGGAGAAGCCCATGTGGAAACTCCCCGCCACCGCCATCGCCGCCGCCGTCCGCAGCGGCGAGGTGTCCGCGCGCGAGGTGGTGGACTCCCACCTCGCGCGCATCGCCGAGGTCAACCCGCAGGCCAACGCCGTCACCCAGCTCCTCGCCGACCGCGCCCGCGCCGCCGCCCGGGAGACGGACCGCGCCCGCGCCGCCGGCGAGCGGCTCGGCCCGCTCGCCGGGGTGCCGTTCACGGTCAAGGAGTGCACCCGCATCGAGGGCGTCCCGACCACCTTCGGCACCCCGCGCTTCCGCGACCTCACCGCCCCCGCCGACGCCATCCCGGTGGCCCGGCTGCGCGCCGCCGGGGCGATCCCGATCGGGCACAGCAACATGCCGACCCTGATCCTGGCCGGGATGCACACCCGTAGCGAGCTGTACGGCGACACCCGCAACCCCTGGGACGCCACCCGCACGCCGGGCGGCACCAGCGGCGGGGACGGCGTGGCGGTGGCCACCGGCATGGCCGCGCTCGGGCTCGGCAACGACTCCGGCGGCTCGGTCCGCATCCCGGCCGCGTTCTGCGGGGTCGCCGCGCTCAAGCCGACCACCGGCCGGTTCGCCGCCGACCAGCGCCTGCTGGGCCCGGACGATCCCGGCCCGGCCTCCCAAGTCCTGGTCACGGACGGCCCGTTGGCCCGTACGGTGGCCGACCTGCGGCTCGCGTACGAGACCCTGGCCGGCCCCGACCCCCGCGACCCCCGGGCCGTTCCCGTGCCGCTGTACGGAGAGCCCCTCGACGGCCCGCCGAGGGTCGCCGTGGTCGCCGACCCGGGCGGCCACGGCGTCCACCCGACCGGCCGCCGTGCGGTCGAGGCCGCCGCGGCGGCGCTGCGCGACGCCGGGTACCAGGTGGACGAGGTGCCCGACGTCCCCCGGCTGGACGAGGCGCTGGAGGCCTACCACCGGCTCTGCGTCACCGAGTTCACCCCGAGCTGGCCCGCCGTGCGGCAGTTGCTGGGCGAGGGCGGGGACCGCTACATCGAGCTGACCATGCGCAGCGCCCCGCCCGCCGACGCCGCCGGGCTGATCGGGCTGATGAGCACCTGGATGAACGTCCGCCGCTCCTGGACGGAGTTCCTGGCGGCATACCCGCTGCTGCTCGGCCCGGTCTTCACCGAGCCGCCGGTCGAACCCGGCCTGGAGTCCCGGGACCAGGCCGGGCGGGACCGGGTCGCCATGGCCATGCGGCTCTGCTCGGTCACCAGTTTCGTCGGCGTCCCGGCTGTCGCCGTCCCCACCGGGCTGGACCCCGCCGGCCTGCCCACCGGGGTGCAGCTCGTCGGGCGTCCGTTCCGCGAGGACCTCTGCCTGGCCGCCGCCCAGCACATCGAGGACCGGCTCGGCACCCTCACCCCGGTCGACCCGAGGGCGTAGCGGCGCGGGCCCCGGCCCACCCGGCCCGGGGCGCCTCCCGAGAACCGGGTCGCACCACTACGCTTCGTGCCGAATCGCATGCTCTGCGTGAGATGATCACGCGACGGCACCGCGATCCGACCCCGAGGAGTAGACATGGCCGAGCGCCAGAACGGCACCGTGAAGTGGTTCAACGACGAGAAGGGCTACGGGTTCATCAGCCCGGAGTCCGGCGATGACCTGTTCGTGCATTTCCGGGCGATCGAGTCGACCGGTTTCAAGTCCCTGGTGGAGGGCCAGAAGGTCTCCTTCGAGGCCGTCCAGGGGCAGAAGGGCATGCAGGCCGACAAGGTCCGGATCGAGGAGTAGGCACCTCGGTGGACCCCACCCGCGCGCCCGGTCGACCACGACCGGGCGCGCGTTCGGCTTTCCGGGCGCGGTGCGGCAGGCCCCGGGGGTGGCGTTCACCGCCGGTCCGTTGCCATGAGAACGGCGGGCGGGCATTGCCGCCAGGAAGCGGGACGTGGAGACCGCCGAGCAGGCACGGCGGGCACGGCGGGCACGCTGCCGGGACTCGGGCCCGCGTCCGCGAACGGCCGGCGGGCCGGCGGGCCGGCGGCTCAGCCCGTGAACCCCGGCACCACCAGTCCCGACTCGTACGCGATCACCACGGCATGGGTCCGGTTCTGCGCCCCGAGCTTGGTCAGCACGTTCCCGACGTGGGTCTTGACCGTCTCCAGGCTCACGGTCAGCGTCTCGGCGATCTCCGGGTTGGACAGCCCGGTGGCCATCAACCGCAGCACCTCCTCCTCCCGCCCGGTCAGCGCCGCCCTCGGCAGCGCCTCGGCGGAGTCCAGCGGGCGGGCGGCGACCATCCGGCGCAGCGCGGCCGGGAAGAGGATCGCCTCGCCCGCCGCCACCACCCGTACCGCCTCGGCGATCTGCCGGACCGGCAGCCGCTTGAGCACGAAGCCGCTGGCCCCGGCGCCGAGCGCGGCGGTGACGTAGCCGTCGTTCTCGAAGGTGGTGATCACCACGACCTTCGGCGCTTCGACGGGAGCCTCGGCCAGCAGCTGCCGGGTGGCGTCGATCCCGTTGCGGCGCGGCATCCGCACATCCATCAGGACGACGTCCGGCCGCAGCCGCAGCGCCTGCTCGACCGCGTCGACGCCGTCGGCGGCCTCCCCGACCACCTCGATCCCCGGCTGGGCGGCGAGCAGGGTGCGCAGGCCGCTGCGGGTGACTTCGTCGTCGTCCGCGATCAGGAGCGTGACGGAGGCACTCGGCGCCCCCGCACCCGAGGCCGCCGTGCCCGAGGCCGCTACGCCTGGAGCTCCCCCACCGGATGCCCCCGCGTCGGAGTCGCTCACGCCGTGACCCGGACCGGCAGCCGGACCGCCAGCTTCCAGCGCTCGGGCCCGTCCGGCCCGGCCGCGAACTCGCCGTGCAACAGCCGTACCCGCTCCGCGAGTCCGGGCAGGCCGTGCCCGGAGGTCGGGAAGTCGCCCGCGCCGGCGCCCGGGCCCGTCCGGTTCACCACCCGCAGTTCCAGCGCGTCCGGCGACGCCGTGACGCGGACTTCGATCGGCCCGCCGGCCCCGTGCCGCAGCGCATTGGTCAGCCCTTCCTGCAGGATCCGGTACGCCGCCCGGGAGAGCGTCCCCTGCACCTGGGCGAGGTCGCCGGACAGGTCCGGTTCCACCACGGCGCCCGCGTGGCGCAGCCGGTCGAGCAGGTCGGGCAGGTCGGCGAGGGTCCGGGTGGGAGCGGTGGCCGCGCCCTCCTCGCGCAGCACGCCGAGCACGTAGTCCAGGTCCTCCAGCGCGGCCCGGGTGGACTCCTCGATGCTGCGCATGGCGGCCCGCGCCGCGGCCGGGTCGGCGGCGAGCACCTCGCCCGCCACGGCGGCCTGGATGGTGGCCGCTGTCAGGGTGTGCCCGATGGAGTCGTGCAACTCGTGGGCGAGCCGGTTGCGTTCGGCCAGCAGCAGTTCCCGTTCGGCGGCCAGCGCGAGCCGCTCGGCGGCGGACGGCCCGAGCAGCTTCGGCGCCGCCCATCGCAGGATGCCCGTCACCGCCGCGCAGCCGGCCGCCGCCAGCAGCAGGCAGCAGGCCGCGGCGGGCCAGCTCCACCAGCCGCCGCTCAGCTGCGGCGACCAGTCGAACAGGGT
>NZ_MECK01000175.1 GCF_014596465.1 Streptomyces sp. CBMA123
GCACCGGCCGGCAGCCCGAGGTCGCCCAGCACCGCCCGGGCCGCCCGCCGCCCGGAGACCAGCGCGCCCTGCACGGTGCTGGTGTCCCGGTGGTCCCCGGCGACGTACAGGCCGGCCAGCAGCCGCACCGGGCGGCGCGGGTTGTGCGGCGGCGGCATCGCCGGCAGCGCGTCCGGGACGTGCCGCACGCTGAGGAACTGCCAGTCCGCCGTCGGGACGCCGTACAGCGCGGCGAGCCGGGCCCGGACGGCCGGTTCCAGCGTGGCCGGGCCGCCCGCGTCGAAGGAGCGCCGCCCGAGCACGGTGGTGGCGATCAGCGCCTGCCCGGCCGGGGCGTAGGACGGGTGCAGTTCGCTGAGCACCAGCGAGTGCGAGACCAGCGGCGGGTGCCCGTTCGGCCGGTCGGCGTCGAGCAGCAGGACGGCCTCGCCGACCGGGGCGCGGTCGGCCGCGTGGAAGAAGGTGGTGACGGGGTGGAAGTCCGGCACCCGCAGTCCGGGCAGCAGTCCGGCGGCGGAGCGGGCGTCGGTGGCGACCACCACGGCCTGGGCGCCGATCCGCCCGTGGGCGAGGGTCTCCACGCCGTCGGCGCCGATCGAGGTGACCCGCACCCCGGTCCGTACGGTGCCGGCGGGCAGCGCGGCGGCCAGCTGGGCGGGCACGGCCGCGATCCCGTCGGCGGGCAGACAGAGCCGGCCTCGGGCGTAGGAGCGCAGCACCAGGTCGGCGATCCGGCTGCTGGTGCCGAGGGCCGGGTCGCCGAGCAGGGCGCTCAGCAGTGGGCGCAGGAAGCCGTCGACGGTGCGCGGGGCGAGTCCGTGGCCGGTCAGCGCGCGGGCGGCGGTGGTCTCCGGGCGGGCCTGCAGCCGGGCGGCCGGGGTGGTGGCGAGCCGGCCGAGCCAGCTGCCGAGGCGGGCCTTGTCCAGCGGGCTGCCGAGCGGGGCCCGGAGGGCGGCCTGCCGGGCGGCGGTGAGCTGTGGGTCCCCGGTGCGGTAGCGGCGGCCGGCGCTGTGCACGAGTACGCCGGGCGCGAGCGGGCGCAGGTCCAGACGGTCGAGGTCGAGCGCCCGGCGCAGTTCGGGGAAGGCGGTGTTCAGCAGGTGGCTGCCGTCGTCGAGACGGAAGCCGTCCAGTTCGCGGGTGGCCATCCGGCCGCCGATCCGGTCGCTGGTCTCCAGGACCTGGACGGTGAGGCCGTGGCCGGTGAGTGCGCGGGCGGCGGCCAGGCCCGCGAGTCCGGCGCCGACCACGACGACGTCCGGGTCGGACGGGCGACGGGCGCGGCGGGTGAAGTCGTACGTGGGCACTGGGGTGCTCCCTCCCTGGTCCCGGGGCTCCGGCCGACGCAGGCAGCGGGGTGCCGGGACACGGTCCGAGGAAGGTGATGCCCAGTCAGTGTGAGCATCAGACAAGTGCGGTGGACCGGATGCGGGGCTCGGGAGGGGTGGTGCGCCCCCGCGCGGGGGCGTGGTCACGGACAGTGCGCCGTGGCGCCCGGGTTACCGGGTCGGCGGGCGCGCACGGTCACCGGGGGCGTGCGACGCGCCCGCCGTGTGCTCCCGTGCGCCCCCTCCCGGAGCCCCGTCCGACCCCCGCCCGGCATATGCCCCTGGTCAGGGCGAATGCCGTACGGGGACTACGCAGAACAGACCGTCACAGCGCCGCCCGCGGAAGCGCACGGCATCACCGGGAGGCCGCGGAGGCCGCGGACCGCCGCCCGCGGAGGCGTCACGGCATCACCGGGAGGCGTCAGAGCGCCGCCCGCACCGCCGAGTCCAGGTCCGGGTGCGCGAACCGGAATCCCGCGTCGAGCAGCCGCCGCGGCACCACCCGGTGGCTGCCGACCACCTCGACCGCCAGCTCCCCGAGCACCGCCTTGAGCACCGCCTCCGGCACCGGGAACGGCGTCGGCCGCCCCAGCGCCCGCCCGAGCGCCGCGGTCAGCTCGGCGTTGGTGGCCGGCTCCGGCGCGGTGAGGTTGAAGGCGCCGGAGAGGTCGTCCCGGTCGAGCAGGAAGCGCAACGCGGACACCTCGTCGGCCAGCGAGATGTAGCTCCAGTACTGCTTCCCGCTGCCGAGCCGCCCGCCCAGGCCCAGCTTGAACAGCGGGAACAGCCGCCCGCCCGCACCGCCCGCGGCGGAGAGCACCATCCCGGTGCGCGGGTGGACGACCCGGATCCCGGCCCGTTCGGCCGGCCGCGCGGCCGACTCCCACTCCAGGCACACCTCGGCCAGGAAGTCGTCCCCGGCGGGGGAGTCCTCGTCGATCACCCGGTCGCCGGTCTGCCCGTACCAGCCGACCGCGGAGGCGCTGACCAGGACCTTCGGCGGCTCCTTGAGCTCCGCCAGCGCGACGGCCAGCGTCTCGGTGCCGTACACCCGGCTCTCCCGGATCTCCCGCTTGTAGGAGTCCGTCCAGCGGCGGTCGCCGACCCCGGCGCCGGCCAGGTGCACCGCCGCCTCGACCCCGGCGAGCCCGTCCCGGTCGACCTCGCCGAGCAGCGGGTTCCAGCCGATCGCGGTGCTGCCGTCGGGCTGCGGCCCGGTCCTGGAGCGGTGCCGGACGAGCCGGACCACCTCGTGGCCGTCCGCCAGCAGGGAGCGGACGAGCGCCGAACCGATCAATCCCGTGGAGCCTGTGACAGCGATGCGCATGGGCCCATCCTCGCAGTTCTTATGGCCTGTCACCTCTCGCACGCGCCCCACTAGCATCAGCCGGCATGACCCGTGAAGACGATCCGACCATCCGCCCGGCCCGACCCGAGGACGATCGCGGCCTCGCCGAGCTCAACCGCTCCTCCTGGTCCACCCTGTCCGACGTAGCCTCGGAGCCGCCCACGGCGGACGGCGTCTTCGACGAGCGGCACACCCCCGAGCAGTACCTGCTCGCCGAGCTGGACGGCCGGATCGTCGGCTACGTCCGCCAGGTCCCGGCGACGCCACTGGCCGTCAACCGGCATGTGCGGCAGATCCAGGGTCTGGCCGTCGACGACACGGTGCGCGGCCGGGGCATCGGCCGCCGGCTGGTCGAGGCCACCTGCGCGGCGGCCCGGGCGGACGGCGCCCGCAAGATGACCCTCCGGGTGCTCGGCTGGAACGCCCCGGCCCGCCGGCTGTACGAGAGCTGCGGCTTCGTGGTCGAGGGCGTGCTGGTCGAGGAGTTCCTGATCGACGGTCGCTTCGTGGACGACGTCTGGATGGCCCGCCAACTCACCGACTGAACCTGCCCCGGGAGCCGACGGGGCGTCAGATCGGGTGCTGCGGAGTCGTGACGTACCTGACCTGTCTGCACCGCCACCGAGCCGGGTACCGTACGCCCGTGAGCAACTCGACGCCTCCCGGGTGGTACCCGGTCCCCGGTGCGGACGGCACCCCCGGTCACGAGCGCTGGTGGGACGGCAACGCCTGGACCAACGAGGTCCGGCCGCTCCAGGGCGGCGCCGGACAGCTCGCCGACGCCCCGACCCAGCAGTGGCAGCCCGCCACCCCGCAGCCGCCGCAGCCCGGCTACGGCTACCCGGCGCAGGGCGGCCCGTCCGCCCCCGGTTACGGCTACCCGGCCCAGGACGCGGCCCAGAACCCCGGCTACGGCTACCCGGGCCAGGCGCCGTACCCGGGCCAGGCGTCCTATCCGGGCCAGGCGTCCTACCCGGGCGCGGCCTACGGCTACCCGCCACCGGCCGGCCCCGGCAGGAACCGGACCGGGGTGATCGTCGGCATCTCGGTCGCCGTGCTGGTCGTCGGCGGGATCATCGCCGGGCTCGTGGTCAACAGCGGCCAGGACACCACGGCGGACCCGACCCCGAACCCCACGGTCACGGTCACCCAGAGCGACCGCCCGTCGCCGAGCCCCACCCCGACCACCGCCGCCCCCAAGCCCGTCCCGTCCCTCAAGAGCACCGTCCCGGACCCGCAGCACGCGATCACCGTCCCGGTGTTCGACGGCTGGGACGCGGCGGCCAACTCCGCACACTCCACCGTCTACCTCGGCAGCGGCCGCTACACCTGCGCCGACGGCAACTCCTGCATCCGCGGCCAGTTCTCGATCGAGAAGGACACCGTCCAGGGCGACACCCCGAAGGCGGCCGCCGACGCCACCATGGCGGGCTACGCCGGGACGATCTTCACCGGGATCACCTCGCACACCGACTCCGGTTCCGGCTACGTCACCGTCGCCGGCGTGCTCGGCTACGCCACCCGCTGGCACATCCGCACCTCGGACGGCACCCAGGGCTACGTCCTGCTGGCCGCCGTCCCGGCCAAGGGCGGCGGTTACGTCGTCTTCGAGGGTGGCGTCGACGACGACCCGGCCGCCCCGGACCCCTCGGTGCTGGACCAGATCCTCAAGGGCGTCAAGCAGGACGGCACCGCCGCCACCCCCGGCAGCACCGCCTGACCCGTCGGATCCGCCTCAGTCCCCGTAGCGCTCCCAGAGCTTGGGGAAGCGTTTCGCCATGACGTCCGGGTCCTCGAAGTCCAGCCTCGCCCCGGCCGGCCGCCCCGCCTGCCGCCCGCCCACCTCGGGCAGCGGCAGGCCGGTCAGCTGCTCGTACGCCTCGTCGGCGGCGTAGCCGAGGTCCTCGGCCTCGCCGTCCTCCTCCTCGTCGAACTCCGGCAGTAGGTCCGCCAGGTCGTCCGGTTCGGCCAGCCCGCCCTCGAAGATCTCCCGGCCCTGGCCGATCAGCCAGCAACGGAAGTAGTCGAAGGTGTCCTCGGAGGCGCCGTCCAGCAACAGGTGGGCAGCGCCCCACAGGTCGTAGCGGTAGGCGCGCTGGAACCGGGCCTCGAACAGCCGGGCGAAGTCGATCACGTCGTCCGGGGTCAGCTGGACGAGGCGCTCCACCAGCCGCTCGGCCTGTTCGTCGGGATCGCCGTCGGCGGCCTCCCAGGTGTCGTCGATGATCTGCCAGAAGTCGGTCTCGTCCATCACTGCTCAAGCATCCCTGTTCCGTCGTCTCCATGCATGCCATGACCCGGCGGAATCCGCATCCCGGGAACGCCGGAGCCCCGCACCGTCCGGGGACGGCGCGGGGCTCCGGTCAGCCGGTGACAGCCCGTCACAGCCGGTTACGACTGTGCTGCCTCAACGGCGGTGTCTCACAGGCCGAGCTCGACCTCGAACTCGCCGGCCTCCAGGATCTCCTTGACCGCGACCAGGTAGCGGGCGGCGTCGGCGCCGTCCACCAGGCGGTGGTCGTAGGAGAGCGAGAGGTAGGTCATGTCACGGATGCCGATGGCGGTGCCGCCGTCGGCCTCGATGACGACCGGGCGCTTGACGGTGGCGCCGATGCCCAGGATGGCGGCCTGGTTCGGCGGCACGATCACGGTGTCGAACAGCGCACCGCGCGAGCCGGTGTTGCTGATGGTGAAGGTGGCGCCGGACAGCTCGTCCGGGGTGATCTTGCTGTCGCGGACCTTGGTGGCCAGCTCGGCGGTCTTCTTCGAGATGCCGGCGATGTTGAGGTCGCCCGCACCCTTGATGACCGGGGTCATCAGACCCTTCTCGGAGTCCACCGCGATACCGATGTTCTCGGTGTCGAAGTAGGTGATGGTGCCCTCGGCGTCGTTGATCCGCGCGTTGACGACCGCGTGGACCTTCAGGGCCTGGGCGGCGGCCTTCACGAAGAACGGCATCGGCGAGAGCTTGACGCCCTCGCGGGCGAGGAAGCCGTCCTTGGCCTTGGCGCGCAGCGACATGATCTTGGTGACGTCCACCTCGACCACGCTGGTCAGCTGGGCCTGCTCGTGCAGGGCCTTCATCATGTTGTCGCCGATGACCTTGCGCATGCGGGTCATCTTGACCGTCTGGCCACGCAGGGCGGACGGCGCGACGGCGGCCTTCGGCGCAGCGGCCGGGGCGGCAGCGGCGACCGGGGCCGGAGCGGCCTTGGCGGCCTCCGCGGCGGCGATGACGTCCTGCTTGCGGATGCGGCCGCCGACGCCGGTGCCGGCGACGGAGGTGAGCTCCACGCCGTGCTCGGCGGCGAGCTTGCGCACCAGCGGGGTGACGTAGGCGTCACCGGCGTCGGCCACCGGAGCAGCCGGGGCGACCGGAGCCGGGGCAGCAACGGGGGCCGGAGCAGCGGCCGGAGCCGGAGCAGCGGCAACCGGGGCCGGGGCGGCAACGGGGGCCGGGGCGGCAACCGGGGCCGGAGCGGCAACCGGAGCCGGGGCGGCCGGGGCGGCAACGGGGGCCGGAGCGGCAACCGGAGCCGGAGCAGCGGCGGCGGCACCCGGGGCACCGATCAGCGCGAGCTGGGCGCCGACCTCGGCGGTCTCGTCCTCGCCGACCAGGATCTTGACGACGACGCCGGCGACCGGCGACGGGATCTCGGTGTCGACCTTGTCGGTGGAGACCTCGAGCAGCGGCTCGTCGACCTCGACCGTCTCACCCTCGGCCTTCAGCCAGCGGGTGACGGTGCCCTCGGTGACCGACTCGCCCAGGGCCGGCAGCAGCACCGGGGTGGCGTCGGCGGCGGCCGGAGCAGCCGGAGCGGCGGCCGGGGCGGCAGCCGGAGCAGCCGGGGCCGGAGCGGCCACCGGAGCCGGGGCGGCGACGGGCGCGGCCTCGGCCACGGGGGCCGGAGCGGCGGCCGGGGCGCCGGTGCCGTCGTCGATGATCGCCAGCTCGGCGCCGACCTCGACGGTCTCGTCCTCGCCGACCTTGATCGAGGAGAGGATGCCGGAAGCCGGAGCCGGGATCTCGGTGTCGACCTTGTCGGTCGACACCTCGAGCAGCGGCTCGTCGACCTCGACACGCTCACCCTCGGCCTTCAGCCAACGGGTGACGGTGCCCTCGGAAACGCTCTCGCCCAGCGCGGGCAGTGTTACTGAGACCGCCATGGTTTCAGCGACTCCTATCAAGTCTTGCGTACGGGAAGTACTGGAAAGGGGGGTGGTGGGCGCGATCAGTCGTGCGCGTGCAGCGGCTTGCCGGCCAGCGCCAGGTGCGCCTCGCCCAGGGCCTCGGACTGGGTCGGGTGCGCGTGGATGAGCTGCGCGACCTCGGCCGGCAGGGCCTCCCAGTTGTAGATCAGCTGGGCTTCGCCGACCTGCTCGCCCATGCGGGCGCCGACCATGTGGACGCCGACCACGGCGCCGTCCTTGACCTGGACGAGCTTGATCTCGCCGGCGGTCTTCAGGATCTTGCTCTTGCCGTTGCCGGCCAGGTTGTACTTCAGGGTGACGACCTTCTCCTTGCCGTACAGCTCGACGGCCTTGGCCTCGGAGATGCCGACGGAGGCGACCTCCGGGTTGGAGTAGGTCACGCGCGGGACGCCGTCGTAGTCGATCGGCATCGGCTTGAGGCCGGCCAGGCGCTCGGCGACCAGGATGCCCTCGGCGAAGCCGACGTGGGCGAGCTGCAGGGTCGGGGCGAGGTCGCCGACGGCCGAGATGGTGGGCACGTTGGTGCGCATGTACTCGTCGACCAGGACGTAGCCGCGGTCCATCGCGACGCCGTTCTCCTCGTAGCCGAGGCCGGCCGAGACCGGGCCGCGGCCGATGGCGACGAGCAGCAGGTCGGCGTCGATCTGCTTGCCGTTCTCGGTGGAGACGCGGACACCGGCCTCGGTGTACTCGACGCCCGAGAAGCGGGCCTTCAGCTCGAACTTGATGCCGCGCTTGCGGAAGGCGCGCTCCAGCAGCTTGGAGGAGTTCTCGTCCTCCAGCGGGACGAGGTGCGGCAGCGCCTCGACGATGGTGACGTCGACGCCGAAGGACTTCCAGACCGAGGCGAACTCGACGCCGATGACGCCGCCGCCGAGGATGACGGCCGACTTCGGGATCCGGTCGAGCTTGAGGGCGTGGTCGGAGGAGATCACGCGGTTGCCGTCGATCTCCAGGCCCGGGATCGAGCGCGGCACCGAACCGGTGGCGAGGACGATGTGGCGGCCTTCGATGCGCTGGCCGTTCACGTCCACCGAGGTCTGCGAGGAGAGCTTGCCCGCGCCCTGGATGAAGGTGACCTTGCGGGATGCCACCAGGCCCTGCAGGCCCTTGTACAGGCCGGCGATGACGTCGTCCTTGTACTTGTGGACGCCGTTGATGTCGATGCCCTGGAAGGTGGCCAGGACGCCGAACTCGGCGGCCTCCTTCGTCTCGTCCGCGATCTCGGCGGCGTGCAGCAGGGCCTTGGTCGGGATGCAGCCGCGGTGCAGGCAGGTGCCACCCAGCTCGCCCTTCTCGACCAGGGCGACGCTCAGACCCAGCTGAGCGGCGCGGAGCGCCGCGGCGTAACCGCCGCTTCCGCCTCCGAGAATGACTACGTCGAAAACGGTGCTGGCGTCGTTCGCCACGTCACGTCCTCCATGCAATGGGGTGGGTCGCCGGGCCGGTCGCGGTCCGGTGGGTCGGAAGCCTTTGTGGGGCGCCCAGTCGTGCCGGAAATACATCTTCGCACTTGTTCGCGGTGGCTGATGTCCGGGTCCACCCCAGGGGTGTCCCGCGGAGTGGTCACCGGGGCGGGAATACCCCCGACGGAAGGGCATCATCGCAGCTCAAGGCCTTGTTGACAGCCGCCGGACGGGCGGCTTCCGCCCGCTTCGGCGTCGCCTCTTCCGCAGTGCGGAACAAAGTTTCGCCCGTGGCGAACAAGGGTGCGGTGGGGAGTCCCGGGCTACTCGCAGGTAACCCGTACGGGAACGCCGACGGGGGCCCGGCGCACCCGCGCCGGGCCCCCGTCGAGGCCGGGACCTGGAGGATCAGGCCTTGCCGTTGGCCGCGGTCTGCTCCGCGAAGCGGACCAGGGTGCGCACCGCGCTCGCGGTGCCGCCCTTCGGGGTGTAGCCGAACGGCGCGCTCTCGTGGAACGCCGGGCCGGCGATGTCCAGGTGCGCCCAGTCGGTGCCCTCGGTCACGAACTCCTGCAGGAACAGGCCGGCCACCAGGCCGCCGCCCATCCGCTCGCCCATGTTCGCCAGGTCGGCGATGGTCGAGTCGGTCATGCCCTTCTTCAGGTCGGCCGGCAGCGGCATCGGCCAGGACTGCTCGCCGACCTCGCCCGCGAGGGTGTGCAGGTTGTCGCGCAGCTCGTCGTTGTTGGCCATCACACCGAAGGTGCGGGTGCCCAGGGCCAGCACCATGGCGCCGGTCAGGGTCGCCACGTCGACGATGACGTCCGGGGCGTCCTCGCCGGCCTTGACGATCGCGTCGGCCAGCACCAGACGGCCCTCGGCGTCGGTGTTCAGGACCTCGACGGTCTTGCCGCCGTACATGCGCAGCACGTCACCCGGGCGGGTCGCGGTGCCGGACGGCATGTTCTCGGCCAGCGCCAGCCAGCCGGTCACGTTGACGGCCAGGCCCAGGCGCTTGGCGGCCACCACGGCGGCGAACACGGCGGCGGCGCCGGCCATGTCGCACTTCATGGTCTCGTTGTGGCCGGCCGGCTTCAGCGAGATGCCGCCCGAGTCGTAGGTGATGCCCTTGCCGACGAACGCCAGCGAGGCCTTCGCCTTCGGGTGGGTGTAGGCCACCTTCACCAGCCGCGGCGGGTTGGCCGAGCCGGCGCCGACACCCAGCAGACCGCCGAAGCCGCCCTTGGTCAGCGCCTTCTCGTCCAGCACCTCGACCTTGAGGCCGTGCTCCTTGCCGGCCGCCTGGGCGATCGCGGCGAAGCTCTTCGGGGTCAGGTCGTTCGGCGCGGCGTTGACGAGGTCGCGGGCGCGGTTCATCTCCTCGCCGATCGCGGCGGCCCGCTCCACGGCGGCCTTGGCGTCCTTGCTGCCCTTGCGGGCGGTCAGCACGACCAGCTCGCCGACCGGCTCCTTGCCGACGCCGTTGGCCTTGTACGTGCCGTAGGAGTACGAGCCGAGCAGGCCGCCCAGCGCGACCGCCTCGACCTGCTCCGCGGACTCGGCCGGCAGGGCCAGCGCGGCCTTCTTGGCACCGGCCAGGGTGCGGGCGGCGACGCCGCCGGCGCGGCGCAGCGCCTCCAGCTCGTAGCCGTCCTCGGCCGCCTCGCCGAGGCCGACCGCGAGCACGAGCGCGGCCTTCAGCCCGGCGGGGGAGGCCACCTTGACGGCCTCGCCCTCGGCGCCGGTCGCGCCCAGGGTGCCGAGGATCTCGGCCAGCTTGCCCTCGAACGCCTCGTTCACGGCCTCGGCGCCGGGCGCCAGCAGCATGCCCTTGGGGCCCTTCGCGACACCGACCACCAGGGCGTCCGCGCGCAGCGAGGCGGCGGAGGAGGTGCTCACAGACAATGCAGTCACGTAATGCGTCCTGTTCTTTCGCGGTCCACGGCCGGTCGCGGCGTGACTGCCGAACCGGCGCAGCCCGCCGTCCAGGCTGTCCGCCGGCGGGACCAGCGGGTCCGGGCCCCCTGGTGCGCGCGGCCGCGACGGCGGACGCGAACACCAGAGGACCCGGCTCCACGGTGCGCGCCGGGCGGGCAGGACCTGCCACGGTGCAGGGCTGCGGTGCTTCAGGCATGGTAGTCCGCATGCTGGGATCACGCGCCGCCCGGTGTCAGCCCAGCAACGCCAAGGCGAACAGCGTCCCGGTCGCGGCGGTCTCGGCCATCGCGCCGAGCACGTCCCCGGTGATTCCGCCGAACCGGCGGACACACCGCCCGAGCAGCAACCGGGCCCCGCCCGCCCCGAGCGCAACGGCCAGCGGGAGACGCACGGCTGACCATCCGTCGAACAGTCCGGCCGCGGCCAGGGCCAGTGCGGCGACGAGCGTCCCGATGACGGCCCCGGCGGGTGTGACGGTGCCCGCCACCATCGCCCCCAGCCCGCCCGGTCGGGCGGCCGGCACCGACCGCAGACAGCCCCAGGCGAGCGCGCACCGCGCGGCCACCGCCGAGGCGAGCACGGCGAGCGCGCCGCGCAGCGGCGACTGCCCGAACTGGCCGGCCAGCGCGGCGACCTGGACCAGCAGCACCAGCAGCAGGGTCAGGACGCCGAACGGGCCGATGTCGGACTGCTTCATGATCCGCAGCGCGTCCTCGGCCGGCTTGCCGCTGCCCAGCCCGTCGGCGACGTCCGCCAGGCCGTCCAGGTGCAGCCCGCGGGTCAGCGCGGCGAGCACCCCCACCGCCGTCACCGCCCCCAGCAGCCCGCCCG
>NZ_MECK01000176.1 GCF_014596465.1 Streptomyces sp. CBMA123
GCCGAGCCCACTGCGAAGACCCTGGCCAAGCCGGCTGCCGGCACCCCGGCCAAGCCCGTCGCCGGCACCCCGGCCAAGCCCGCCGCCGGCACCCCGGCCAAGCCCGCCGCCGGCACCGCCGCCACGGGTGGTGGCATCGGGATCACCTTCGACGGCCTGGGCGAGGGGCAGCGGATCCAGGTGGGTGACCAGGTCTCCTTCTCGGTGACCTGGAGGAACAACGACGCCTCCGGCACCCGCGCGGTGGCTCCGGTGGTGGCGACGCAGCAGTTCGAGGGCGCGCCGTGCCAGCAGATGCTCTCGATGGCGCAGGGCACGCTGGAGCGCAAGGACGCCTCCGGCTGGAAGGCGATGCCCTCGCTGAGCCAGGGCGGCGGCATGGACTACGCGGGCACCGGCAACGACGCGGCCTTCACCCTGGCCGCGGGCGAGAGCAGGACCGTCGAGTACCGGATGGCGCTCGGGGCGGCCAACCAGCCGGGCCGGCTGTCCGTGGAGGCGGACGCCGTGGTGCCGTCCACCTACCAGGTGACGGCGAAGGGGGTGGTGACCACGGCGGTCGTCGACAGCCACCGTCCGGTGGTGACCTCGGTGTCCGCGCCGACCCCGCTCGTCGTCGGCGGCGCCCCGACCGAGTTCTCCTTCACGGTGTCCTCGCCCGACGGGCCGGCGCTGCTGCGCCCGGTGGTGCAGCTGTCGGTGCCCACCAGTGAGCGCGTGTCCGGGGCGGACCTCACGGTCGAGGCGAAGGTCCGCGGCGAGTGGAAGTCCTTCGAGGTGGACCAGGACTGCGACGGGCGCCTCGGGGTGGCGCCGTCCCAGCTGCTGGGCGTGATGAAGGGCAACCCGACCGAGTACACGTTCCGGGTCGGCCTGAAGCGGGCCGGTGACCTCGGGCAGGTGGAGATCGAGGTCGGCGGCGACTCGGACGGGCACTACGGAGCCCGCACCACCCTGAAGCCCGCCGTTCAGCACTGACACCCGGTAGCCGGTAGCCGGTAGCCGGTGGCGAAGCCGAAGGGCCCGGCCCCGTACGAACGGAGGCCGGGCCCTTAACTGTGCTGCGGCTCAGGCCAGCGAGGCCATCCAGGCCTCGACGTCCTCGGACCGGCGCGGCAGACCGGCCGAGAGGTTCTCGTTGCCGTCGGCAGTGACCAGGATGTCGTCCTCGATCCGGACGCCGATGCCGCGGTACTCCTCCGGCACGGTCAGGTCGTCCTGCTGGAAGTACAGGCCGGGCTCGACGGTGAGCACCATGCCGGGCACCAGCAGGGCGTCGACGTGCTCCTCGCGGCGGGAGTGGGCGCAGTCGTGGACGTCCAGGCCGAGCATGTGGCCGGTGCCGTGGAGGGTCCAGCGGCGCTGCAGGCCGAGTTCGAGGACCTTCTCGACGTCGTACGCCGAGGCGTCCAGCAGGCCCCAGGCGAGCAGTCGCTCGGCGAGGACGCGCTGCGAGGCCTCGTGGAAGTCGCGGAAGCGGGCGCCCGGCTTGACCGCGGCGATGCCGGCCTCCTGGGCGTCGTGGACCGCGTCGTAGATCTTCCGCTGCAGCTCGGTGAAGGTGCCGTCGATCGGCAGGGTGCGGGTGACGTCGGCGGTGTAGAGGGTGTGGGTCTCCACGCCGGCGTCCAGCAGCAGCAGTTCGCCGGGGCGCACGTCGCCGTCGTTGCGGACCCAGTGCAGGGTGGTGGCGTGCGGGCCGGCCGCGGCGATGGTGCCGTAGCCGACGTCGTTGCCCTCGACCCGGGCGCGGCGCCAGAAGGTGCCCTCGATCCAGCGCTCCGAGGTGGCGACGGCCTGGCCGAGCTCGCGGACCACGTCGGTGAAGCCGTTGACGGTGGCGTCGCAGGCGGCGCGCAGCTCGCCGATCTCCCACTCGTCCTTGACCAGCCGCAGGCCGCTCAGGAACTCCTTGAGCCCGGCGTCCTCGTCGGCGTCCAGGACGTCGGCGAGCGCGGCCTCCAGGCCGGCGTCGTAGCCGCGGACGATGCGGGTCGGCACGGCGGGGTCCTTGGCGCGCTCGGCCAGTTCCTCGGCGGCCTTGCGGACGTCGCGGGCGGGCAGGCCGAGCAGCTGCTCCTGCTCGGTCAGGCTGTGCCGGCGGCCGACCCACAGCTCGCCGTGGCCGTCGAGCCAGAACTCGCCGTTCTCGCGGTCCGAGCGGGGCCGCAGGTACAGCGTGAACTCGTGGCCGGTGTCGCCGGTCGGCTCGCCGACCAGTACCGCGTCCTCGGTCTGGTCACCGGTGAGGTGCACGTACTCGCTGGAGGCGCGGAAGTTGTAGTCGGTGTCGTTGGAGCGCACCCGCAGGTTGCCGGCCGGGACGACCAGGCGCACGCCGGGGTGGGCGGCGGACAGCGCGGCGCGGCGCGCGGCGGCGTACGGGGCCTGGGCGACGGGGGTGAGGCCGTGCAGTTCGGTGTCGGCCCAGCCGGACTTCATCGAGGCGGAAAGCTCGTCCGAGATCTCGCCGTAGAGGCCGTTCTTGCGGCCCTTGAACTGCTGCGGCTCCTCGCCGCCCTCGGCCTCGGGGTTCTCGGCCATCGCGGGGGTCCGGTCCTCGGTCACGTGCAACGCCTCCTTGGGGGTGGTACCGCCGCCCTCGGGGGAGGTGTCGGGTCGCGACACGCGCGGGCGGCCGTGCGTCCATGGTACGGACGCCCGGCCGCTCACCCGCCCGGGGTTCGTACGCCTACTCGAAGCGCGCGGCCAGCAGCGTCAGGTCGTCGGTGGCCGGGGCGGTGTCCGGGAAGGGGCAGACGGCCAGCAGGTGGGCGCAGAGCCGGTCCGGGTCGATCCGCACGTCGCGCGGGGCGTCGGCGGCGGCCCGGCGCAGGTTGGCCTGGCCGGCGTGCAGGGTCGGGCCGCAGCGGCGGGCCAGGCCCTCGGTGTAGAGCAGCAGGGTGTCGCCGCGTTCGGCGGTGAACTCGACCCCGGGGGCCTCCCAGCAGGCCAGCATGCCGAGCGGGGCGGAGAGCGAGGTCTCGACGAACTCGGCGCCCCGCCGGCCGACCAGGACGGGCGGGCAGTGCCCGGCCCCGGCCATGGTGATCCGGCGCTCCTCGGGTTCGACCCAGGTGTAGACGGCGGTGGCGGAGCGGCTCGGCTCGGTGGTCTTGAGCAGCAGTTCCAGGTCGCCGAGGACGGAGACCGGGTCCTCGCCCTCCAGCACCGCGTAGGCCCGCAGCGCGGCCCGGACCCGGCCCATCGCGGCGGCCGCGCCGGGGGCGGAGCCGGGTCCGGCGCCGGGGCCGTCGCCCGAGACCGAGCCGACGGTGAGGCCGACGGTGCCGTCCGGCAGCGGGATGGCGTCGTACCAGTCGCTGCCGCTGGAGCGGTCCAGGCCGGCCGGGACGAGCCGGGCGGCGAGCCGCAGTCCGGGGGTCAGGGGGAGGTGGTCGGGCAGCAGGCCGCGGCGCAGTGCCTCGGTGGTGCGCCGGACGCGTTCGGCCTCCAGCTGCTTGGCGAGCAGTGGGGCGGCGATCTCGCAGTAGTGGCGGGCGAGTTCGCGCTGGCAGCCGGTGGGTTCGGCGGGCCGGTCGTAGAACCAGACGGCGGCGGCGAGCGGGCCGTCCTCGGCGGTGGCGAGCGGGAGGCCGTAGGCGCCGCCGAGGCCGAGGTGGACGGCGAGTTCGCGCAGCCGGCCGCCGACGGCCGGGTCGTCGGCGAGGTCGCGGGAGTGGAGTTGCTCGGGCCGGTCCTGTTCGCGCAGCAGCCTGGCGAGCAGGCTCTGTTCGGTCGGGACGGTCTCCAGGGCACCGAGGCTGGCCCGGTCGAGGCCGAGGCCGACGGGCTGGCCGGGGCCTCCGCCGGGCAGCAGGGTGACCAGGACGCCGCGGCTGGCGCCGAGCAGGGCGGCGCCGGAGGCGAGGACGGCGTCCAGGGTGGCGGCGAGGCCGCGGGCGCGGGCGAGCCGTTCGGTGTGTTCGTGCAGGCTGGTGATTTCGGACAGACGTCCGGCCAAACGGTCCTGCACCGCGGCGGACGGGGCCGCGGTGTCGTCCGCGGTGTCGGCGGGGGCCGGCCGGCCCGGCGGGTCGAGGACGGTGAGCCCGCCTGCGCAGCCGGGCTCACCCGGCTCTGCGGTCGGCGTCGACGGGCGGGAGGTCGACGGGTGGGACTTGGTCATGCCACCACTCCTGACGCGGTGCTACGTGCCATGCGGAACCCCCGGATACGGCCGATGTGGAGCGAGCACGGCCAAAGGGCCCGTTTCGCCTCGATTCGCTACTACTCGTCATTGATCGACAGCAATGCCACCACTTCTACACAGGCCATTCGGGGCATGTCCAGATCCAGGGCGACGCGGTGGCCGGTTCCACATCCGAGCGACCCGGTCGGAGGGCGTGCACGGTTCGTGCGCGCGCCGGTCACGGCCGGAGGCATGGAGCGAGCCGGGAGCGGGCAGAACGGAGGGAACGGACCGGGCGGCCGTCCGGATCGTATGTCCGTGCCGCCCGCGCCCAGGGCTGGCCGGAAGTCTCTCACTCGTACGGTGGAACCAAGCGCGCCCGGGCGGCGTCCATCCGGTCGCATACGGGATTCTCGTTCCAGGGGCTGTTCCAGTGCGCGGCCCTTCTCATGTCGTGCTCCACACCGTGCTCCACGTCGTAGCCGCGCCGTCCGCCATGCCGCCCGCCCCGCTTCGCGCCGTCCGGGGCCGTGCCGTCGCGGGCCCGGGTGGCGAGTCCCGACGGACGTCGGTGGAGCGGAGCGAACCGAGCGGTCAGGGAAAGGAACGAGCGCCATGCGTGAGAACCCGAAGAGCCCGAAAAGCCGGTCGCAGGAGTCGCAGGAGTCGTCGTCCGCCCGGCTGGACGCGGCCCTGACGGCCGCCGTCGAACACCGCTGGCCCGTGGTGCCCGGCACCGTGCTGTGCGGCGGCCGCTGTTCCTGCGGGGATCCGGACTGTCCGGCGCCCGGTGCCCACCCGCACGACCCCTCGCTGCTGGCCGCGACCACGGACGCCCGGATGGTGCGCTGGTGGTGGGAGCGGCAGAGCCCGGACGCGCCGGTGCTGGCGGCCACCGGCTCCGCGGTCTCGGCGGTCAGCCTGCCCGCGGCGGCCGGCGCCCGGGCGCTGGTCTACCTGGGCGCGCTGCGGGTGCCGCTCGGCCCGGTGCTCGCGATGCCGGGCCGCTACGCGCTGTTGGTGGCCCCGTACTCGCTCGACGCCCTGGGTGAGATGCTCGCCCAACTCCCTTGGGTGCCGGGCTCGTTGCGCTACCACGGGGCGGGCGGCTTCCTGCCGCTGCCGCCCGGCGGCGGGGCCATGGGGGTCCCCCCGGCCGGAGGCTGGGGGAGGGTGCGCTGGGTGCTGGCGCCGCGACCGGCCGTGTCCGGTGGGGTCCGGTTGCCACAGGTCGGGCCACTGCTGGGCGAGTTGGTGGAGGCGACGGTCCGGCTGGACAGCGGGCGCTCGACGTACTGACGGATCGCCGGGTCGTGCCGGACTCCGGGCCCGGTGGTGCGGGGCGTTCCGGAAAACGAAAGATCCGGCCGCTGGCGACGGGGGATGCACCAGCGGCCGGACTCTTTAGACAGTAACAAGGATCCGCGCCTGCGCCAATTTCCAAGACGCCCTCCAGGCCCGGAAATTGCGCCTTCGCGGCGACAATGTGACGCGTATCACCCGGATCCTGTGCGCTTTAGTTCAAGGTGACCTGACGGTTCACCAGGTTGGCGCGGGCGCGCCGCTCCTCGGCGGTCAGCGGGGTCGTGTCGGCGAGGACGGCGGCGAGCCGCTCGCCGAACTCGGCGGCCGGCTTCTCGCAGTCGGCGGCCGTCATGGCGAGCGGGAGGTCCCACACCGGGACGGTCAGGCCGTGCGCGCGGAAGGAGCCGACCAGGCGGGTGTCCGCGCCGAGCGAGGCCTCGCCGGCGGCGTTCAGCCGGGCCAGCGCGTCCAGCAGCTGCTCCTCGGGCACGGTCATCACCCAGCGCAGGTGGTTCTTGTCCGGGGTGCCGCACCAGTAGGCGGCGTCGACGCTGGCGAGCTTCTCGGTCGGGATGGCGGAGGCGTTGGCGCGCTCCAGCGAGGCGGCGACCTCGCCGGTGGCGGTCTCGGCGTCCTCCAGCCAGAACTCGAAGCCGGCGTGCACGGTGGGCTCGAACGCGGCGGTGGTGTCCAGCAGGTCCTGCAGGCGGCGGCCGCCCGGGACGGTCCGGCGGGCCGGGACGGGGCTGCCCGGCTCGGTGGCCAGGGCCAGCTCCAGGGCGTCCGCGAGGTCGCGGCTGAGGTCGCCGGAGGAGGACTGGGTCTGCAGGCCCAGCAGGATCGAGCCGTCCGCGCGGCGCAGGGCCGGCCAGGCCAGCGGCAGCACGGTGGCCAGGGTCACCGACGGGACGTCACCCTCGGCGGTCCCGGCCACCCTGGCAGCCAGCGTCAGCGGCACCGTGGCGGCGGGCACCAGCTCGCGCAGCGCGACCCAGTCCGCCTCGCCCGACAGGCCCTCGAACGGGCGGTGCACCAGCTCCTGCACCGCGTGCGAGGCCTCCCGGCCGTGGCAGGCCTTGTAGCGGCGGCCCGAGCCGCAGGGGCAGTCCTCGCGGGCCCCGACCACGGGGATCTCGCCCGTGACGGTGGTGGTGGACTGGCGCTGCGGCGCCTTCTTGGCGGCCTTCTTGCCCATGCTGCGGCTCTCCCGGGGACGGTGGTCCATTTCACCGGGAAGCCTACTGACGTTCCACCGGCGCGCGGCAACGCGCCGGGGCGGACGTCGTACGCCGGGTGCCCGTCGTACGCCCGAGCGACCGCCGTGCCGCTACGCGCTGCGGGCGGTGTCACCCCCGGTGCGCCGGGCGTGCCGGGCCCGGGCGGGCAGCGCCGCCCAGACCGTCACCTCGCCGGGCGCGTCGCGGACGCCCCAGTCGCTGGCCAGCTGGTCGACGATGGCCAGGCCGCGGCCGCCGCGCGAGGTCAGCGAGGGGCTGGCGGGCAGCGGCCGGGTGGTCGCGCCGCCGTCGGTGACCTCCAGGGTCAGCACGCCGTCGGCGTGCATCTGCCAGCGGACCAGCACGCCGCCGTCCGGCTCGGTCGTACCGTCCTCGCGCTCCCGGCCGCCCGGCGCCGGGTGCGTCCCGGTGGGGACGCCGACCAGCACCTGGTCCACCACCTCGGCCCGGGCGCCGCGGCCCAGGGCGGGCAGCGGGCCGAGCGGACGGGCGTATCGACAGGCGTTGCTCAGTAGTTCGGAAAGGATCAGAACAGCATCATCGATGACCGGTTCCGGTATCTGCCGGTCACCCAGATCTCGACGCAGTCGGCGCCGTGCGACCCCGACACTCGCTGGGCCGTGCGGCACTGCCATGGTCGATGAAGTCGGCACTTCACGCGCCACCATCAACGCCACCCCCGGACCTCCTTCAGCGTATGCCGAGGGATGGATGCCCCTTGGTAATGCGTCGGAAACGACCAACGGTGGATCCTGCACGCCCATTTCGGGCGGCGCGACTCAGGGTCGACAAGAGGTCATTCCGCGCTCACCCTCTGTCGCCCGCACGCAAGAATTCCGGCAATAACGTGTGCGGAAGGTTTGCTTGCCGACCACGGTGATCAGGTGCCAGCGGTACGGCGGTGCTTCCGGACCGGGATCACCGCCCGAGCTGCGCCAGCACCTCGGCGGGCTTGTTGGTGATGATCGCGGACACCCCGAGCTCCAGGCAGAGTTCGACGTCGGCCGGCTCGTCCACCGTCCACACGTGCACCTCGTGGCCCAGCTCGCGCAGCCGGGGCACCAGCTGCGGCTTGGCCTTGATCAGCTCGATGCCCGGGCCGGCGATCCGCGCCCCGCCGGGCAGCGGCTGCCCCGGGCGCAGCCGGCCGAGCAGCGGCAGCATCCGTTCGATCAGGAACACCCGCCGGTAGTCGGGCGCGGCGGCGGCCACCCGGTTCAGCGCGATCGAGGAGAAGCTCATGATCCGGGCGGACGGGCGGTCGCCCTCCCGGACGGTGCCGATCTTGAACCGCTCCAGCGTCCGCAGCAGCTCGGCCTCGACCCGGCCGCGGAAGCGCACCGGGTGCTTGGTCTCGATCGCCAGGTCCACCGGGCGGCCGCAGTCCACCACCAGTTCCAGCAGCCGCTCCAGCCGCAGCACGCCGCGCAGCTCGGGGTCGGTGCTTGGCCGGCCGGTCTTCCAGGCGCCGAAGTCGTACGCCTCCAGCTCGGCCAGGGTCATCGCGGAGACGGTGCCCCGGCCGTTCGAGACCCGGCCGATCCGGCGGTCGTGCACGCAGACCAGGTGGCCGTCGGCCGTCACCCGGACGTCGCACTCGACGGCGTCCGCGCCCTCGTCGAGCGCGCGCCGGTACGCCGCGAGGGTGTGCTCGGGCAGCGCGTGGGAGGAACCGCGGTGGGCGATCACCTGGACGGAGGGCGCGGTGCGCGCCGCCGCCGGGGGCAGGTCTGGGCTGGTCACGGCCCCAACGATAGGGGGCGCGGGTGACGCGGAGGCGAAGACGGTCCCAACCTGCGGGGCCGGCTCCGCCTCCGGGACTGCCGGGGCGTACCAGGGCCTGCCGGGCACTGCCAGGGCGTACCCGGGACTGCCGGGGCGTACCAGGGCCTGCCGGGGCCTCCCGCGGCGTACCAGGGCCTGCCGGGGGCCTGCCGGGGACTCAGGCCCGCGCGGCGCGGCGGGTCAGCGGGGTGAGCGCCCAGGTGGCCAGGGCCGGGACCAGGAAGGCGAACAGCGAGGCGGAGGTCCACTCCTGCGGGGTGAAGTGCAGCGCCTCCTGGGCGGAGGTCCAGAAGTCCACCCACCAGCCGGCCACCGCGGTCGGCGCGATGAACTGGTAGATCGCGAAGCCCAGCACCCACGGCAGCAGCATCAGCCAGCGGGACGGCGCCCGCTCGGAGAGGTCCCAGCCGTGCCGGCCGGCGCCGAAGAAGTAGTCCACCGCCAGCACCGCCAGCAGCGGCACGAAGACCGAGCCGATCAGGCCGAGGAAGTTGCTGTAGGTGTCGGTGAACCGGTCGATCCGCAGCGCCAGCACGGTGATCAGCACGCCGATCCCGCCGCTCAGCACCCGGCGGTCCACCCGCGGCAGCCGGTTCTGCAGCGACATCGCGGTCGAGTAGACGTTGGCGAAGGACTGGTCGGTCTCGCGCAGCACCAGCACCAGCAGGAACAGCCAGCCGGCCCAGACGCCGAGGAAGGAGTCGAAGATCCGGTTCGGGTCGCCGTCGGACTGCAGCAGCGCCATCAGGCCGAGCACGTAGCACCAGACCTGGGCGACGGTGTAGCCGGAGAAGCTGCCCCAGAAGGCCGAGCGCGGAGTGCGCGAGTGCCGGGTGTAGTCGGCGGCCATCGGGACGAAGGAGATCGACACCGCGATCATCGCGTCGGTGGCGCCCAGGAAGCCGTGCCAGTTGCCCGCGCCCGGGTCCGGCACGCCCTGGCGGCCCAGCTGGACGGTGAAGTACACCATCGCGACCGCGACCGCCCCGGCCACGAAGCGGCGCAGCACCGCGATCGAGCCCAGCGGCCAGATCGTCAGCGCGGTGGTCAGCGCGCCCGCGAGCAGCACGAACAGCCAGCGGTAGCCGGTGGTGTGGGCGACGGTCTGCGCGCCCGCCGCGATGGTCAGCAGCTCGAACACGCCCCAGCCGATGCACTGGACGATGTTCAGCACGGTCGGCAGGTAGGACAGCCGGGTGCCGAACAGGCCGCGCAGGTTGGCCATCGCCGGGGCGCCGGTCCGGGCGCCGATCAGCGCGGCCACGCCGAGCATCGCGGTGCCGACCGCCGTACCGGTCACGATCGCGGTCACCGCGGCGGCCAGCGACAGCTCGCTGCCCTTGGCGCCGAGCACGGTGGCGGCGGTGGAGAAGCCGATCAGGCTGACGCCGAGGTTCATCCAGAGCGCGAAGTGGTCGCGGAAGCGCAGGGTGCGCGGCGGCTCGGTGTCCAGGACCAGCGGCGCCTCGACGCGCTGGTCGGGAACCGCGGTGGCCGCGGCGGAGTCCACCGGGGCAGTGGGGAGGTCCTTGGACGCGGGCGCGCCCGGAGAAGAGGATGGCGAAGCAGGCGGCATGGCCGATACTCCCTACGCCGGCATTACCCGGACAGGTTCCGGCGGTCAGCGCCCCCTCGACGGTCCGCCGGTCACTCGCCTGGCGTACGGTCGACATGCGCACTCTCAGCCTGGTCGGTCCAAGCTCCCGCGTGTCAGTTTGGAGCGACAGGCTAACCGGCATGGGTACGAACGCCAAAGGCCGTCGGGTGCGCGGTCCGCATCGCGGGACGTCCGGCGGGGGGTGGGGAGCCCCGGCCGTCGGTTGCGGCTAAGGATTCTTATGAGTTCTTCAGAGGGGTCCTTACGGTAATCGAATCGTCGGTGCGAAAAACTATGGTCCTTGGTTCTGTCAGCTATGGAGGTCGTCCGTGAGCACCGAGCGCGAGGTTGGGCCCACCGGGCCGCAGGGGGAGCAGCCCGCCGGGGCCCCGGAGGCGGCCGGAGCCGCTTCCCACGGCACCGCTCAGGGCGGTCACAAGCCGACGATGGCGTTCAGCCGGGTCCCGGAGCCGGCCGCTGAGCCGGTGGCCGAGCCGACGGCGGAGGCGGCCGACGCCCCGGTCGACGGCGCCGCGGCGGACAGCGGTCACAAGCCGACCATGGCGTTCAGCCGGCTCCCCGAGCCGGCCGTCGAGCCCGCCGCCGAGGCGGTCCCGGCCGCACCGGCCGCACCGGCTGCACCGGCCGCACCGGCCGCACCGGCTGAGGGCGGGCACAACCCCACCGTCGCCTTCACCAAGGTCCCCGCGCCGGAGGCCCCGGCGGCGCCCGCCGTCGAGGAGCCGGCCGTCGACCCGGTCACCGGCTACATCGACGCCCCGCCGCCGG
>NZ_MECK01000177.1 GCF_014596465.1 Streptomyces sp. CBMA123
GCCCACCGCCCGGGCCGCCGCCCACGACCGCGCACCGCCCTGCTGGTCCTCGCCGCCTGCGTCACGGCCGCCGTGACCGCCACCGCCACCGTGCTCTGGCCGCACCCCGCTCCGGCCCGGCAGCCGGCCGGACTGGCGACCGAACGCGCGGCTCACATCAGGGTGTTCAACGCCGAACGCAGCTGCCAGGACCGCGCCGACCGCGACCCCCAGTGCAGCCTCGGCCTCGCCGTCGACCCGCTGCGCCCGTACACCGCCGACAACGTCATCCCCACCCGCGTCTGGCACGACGACGTCCTCGACGCCGACTGCCAACTCACCTCCGGCCTCCCGATCATCGACGAGGAGGACCGCGCCTCCACCCTCTGGTACCGGATCCGCCTCCCCGGCCCCGCCACCGCCTGGCTCCCCGCCGTCCGCACCAAGGACCGGCCCGGCCTGGTCGGCTGCCCCTGACCAGGTAGCCCGGACCGGGTAGCCCGGACCGGGCCGCGTGACCAGGCACCGCTGACAGGTACCCCTGACCGGGCCCCGCCCCCTGACCAGGCGCGCGTGACCTGGTGCCCGTGGCGCGGACCGTCGTCCGCGCGCCTCCGGATCGTTCCGGATTCCGTGCCCTGAGCCCCCGTCACTACCGTCGACCGCGTCCGCCGGACCGGCCGGCCCGGAGTCCAGGGAGCAGCAATGCCGACGACCGCCACCACCCGCCGGCCGAGCACCGCCGTGCTCGGGCCCCAGGAGCGCGAGGTGCTCCGCGCGGTCGGCTGCGGCCTGCGGGACGACGAGATCGCCGCCGCCCTCGCCATCGCCGAGGACGCCGTGGCCGGACAGCTCGCGCGGATCCTCGGGAAGCTGGGGCTGCGCGACCGGGCCGCCGCCATCGTCCACGCCTTCGACTGCGGGCTGGTCTCCCCCGGCCGCGGCCCCCGCACCCGGGTGGGAGGCCCGGTGCCGCAGCACACGGCCCGGCGGGGCGCCGGGCCGAAGGTGCAGATCTCCCTGCTCGGACCGCTGCGGGCCTGGCAGGACGGGCGGCCGCTCGACCTGGGGCACCTGCGCCAGCAGGCCGTGCTGGCGGCGCTGGCGCTGCGCGCGGGGCGGACCGTCAGTCAGCAGGAACTGCTGGACGGTGTCTGGGGGTTGGAGCCGCCGGTCACCAACGTGGTGCCGGTCCACATCTACCGGCTGCGCAAGACCCTGCGCATCGGGGACAGCCCGGAGTCGGTGATCGAGCGCGATCGGTGCGGCTACCGGCTGGTCTCCGGCGCGGCCGAGGTGGACCTGGTGCGGATGGAGGGTCTGGTCACCGACGCCGGCACGGCCCATCGGGCGGGCGACCCGGCCGAGGCGGTCCGCCTCTGTGCCCAGGCGCTGGACCTGTTCCGCGGGGAGCTGCTGGCCGGCCTGCCCGGTCCGCTCGCCGAGCTGGAGCGGTTGCGGCTCGCCGAGCGCCGGATCGCCGTCGCGCAGCGGAAGGCGGAATGGCAGCTGCAGCTGGGTCAGTACGCCGGGGCGATCGCCGAGCTGTTCGCCCTGTCCGCGGAGCACCCCCTGAACGAGCCGGTGGCCGCGCTGCTGATGGGCGCGCTGTACCGGTGCGGTCGGCAGGCCGATGCCTTGGCGGTGTTCGACCGGGCCCGCCGCCGGCTGGCCGACGACCTGGGGGTGCCGCCGAGCCGGATGCTGCGGCGGACGTACCAGATGATCCTGCGCGGGGACGAGGCCGGCCTGGGCCTCACCGCGGTCGCACGGTGAGGCCCAGGCCGGCGGGGGTGTCACGGTCACTGGGGTGTCGCGGTCGCCGGGGTGTCGTGGTCAGGAGGCGAAGGCCCGCTCCAGCCGGGGGATCAGGTCCCTGAGGTCCTGTTCCCAACAGCCGCCGTTGTGGCCGCCGTTGCACCGGGTGCCCCAGGCGGAGCCGTCGCCGTAGTCGACGTAGTAGTAGGGCATGCCCAGGGCGTCCATGTGGTCCTTGACGTGCTTGGAGGCGCCTTCGAGCCAGAACTCCAGGTCGGTGGGCACGCCGCGGCCGTTGCCCACGTAGACGGAGACGCCGACTCCGGCGAGCTTGTCCATGTGCTGCGACGGGTCGGCGGCGTTCCACCGCCAGTCCGCGTTGAACACCGGGTAGGGCGTGCCGAACAGGGCGTCGCTGTCCACGCCGGGCTTGTACGGGTCGTTGCCCGGGTCGCCGCAGAATCCGGAGGCCGAGCCGCAGAGCGCGCCCTGCGCGTCGATGAGGGAGGCGACGACGGCCAGCCGCAGGTCCATCGAGTCGGCCGACAGGTCGATGTCTCCGGACAGGGACGCGGTCTGGCTGAACAGTTCGGGGCGGTCCTGGGCGTAGTGGAGGGCCCCGAAACCGCCCATGGAGACGCCGGCGACGGCCCGGCCCTTCTTGGTGGCGACGGTCCGCAGGTTCGCGTCGATGAACGGGATCACCTGGTCGAGGTGGAAGTTCTCCCAGTTCTGGGCGCCGAGCTGGGTGTTCTGGTTCAGCCAGTTGGTGTACCAGCCCCGGGCGCCGCCGTCCGGGATGACGGTGATCATCGCGTTCGAGCTGGTCAGCGCCGGGTAGTTCTGCTGGACGGGGTCGTCGGGCGAACCGTGCAGGAAGTACAGCACGGGGTAGCGCCTGGCCGGGTCGTCGTAGTAGCCGCTCGGCAGGATGATCTTGATGTGGTGCTTGCCGGTGACCTCGGGCGTGGTCACGGTGAGGTAGAAGTCGGTCGGTCCGCCCACGGCCGGTTCGACCTGGGTCAGGCCGAACCTGTCCGCCATCGGCGGCGGCGCCCCGGTGCCGCCGGCGGCCCGTGCCGTACCCGCCGTCGTGGCCGTCGCCACGACGGCGGCCAGCAGGGCCACCACCGTGCGCCATCGACTCCATGGACTCGTCACGGTGTTCCCCCTCGTGGGTGTCGTGGTTGCGCGGCGTGGGGCCATCAGTCCAGCACCTTGGTCTCCAGGGCCGGTGAGGCCGCGATCTGGTCCTCGGTGTACCGCTCGGTCACCCACTGGCCGGCCGAGAACAGCTTGGTCTGGTCCGAGAAGTGCGGCGAGTTCGGGTTGGCCGACTGGGAGTAGGTCAACAGCGAGGCGGATTGCGGCGGGCCGTCGGCGGTGAAGCTCGTCTGCTGGATGAAGCTGGAGCCGAAGGTGACGTCCGGCTTGCCGTCGACCGTGCCGAACGTGACCACGTTCAGCACGCCCAGTTCGTGGATCGACCCGTGGATCGGGATCTGCTCGCCGTTGCGGGTGATCTTCTGGGAGTCCGACAGCGGCGCGTTCAACGGGATGCCCGCGTTGCGCAGCGCCAGGACGGCCCGGGCCAGCGAGTTGCGGACGGCGTCGTTCCCGGCGTCCAGCGAATTGGGCGTGTGCACCGGGTCCTTGGGGTCGAACGGGACCTTCCACGGCAGTTTCTCGATCGCCTGCCCGTTGCCCAGGAGGTACCAGAAGTTCTCGAACAGCAGTGAACCCCGGCTGTCCGCACTGAACTTGTGGTTCCAGGCGGCCAGGATCGGGCAGGCCTCGCTGATGTTGACCAGGTTTCCGTCCACCAGGACGAGCCCGAACGGCGCGCCCTGGCAGGCGCTCACCGTGGCGTTGAGGCCCAGGTCGGCCGCCCTGCCGTTGTCGGCGAACAGCAACTGCCGCATGTTCTCCGGGGTGAAGCCCCGGCCGGGCAGGCCGTCATTGCCGTCGATCCGGTTCCGCGCGGTCTGGATCAGTTCCTGGGTGCGCAGCGTCCGGGGCGTCGCGCTGTCGCCCATCACCCGGGGGAAGGCCAGCGGCTGGTCCGGATTGGCCAGCCAGGCGCTGTCGTTGGCGTTGCCCACGAAGTCGGACCGGATCAGCCGCGGCTGCTTGTGCGGGTCGAGCAGGCCCGGCGCGACGGCGTTCGGGTCGTTCGGCCAGTCGCACTCGCTGCGTTTGCCGTCGAAGATGGAGATCGGCGGCACGTTGGGCAGCCGCAGTACCTGGTTGAACAGCGCCTGGCCGGTCAGGGTGAGGCAGGACTGGGCGTGCTCGTCGGTGATGTTCGGGGCGGCCTGGATGTCCGCGTACAGCGCGTTGCCCTTGCGGTCGGTGGCGACGGTGTTGAAGAAGGGCACGCCCTCGGTGGTCTCCAGGGCGTTCACCACGTCGTTGACGTCCTTGGCCCGGTCCAGGTGGAACCAGGTGTTCAGGGCCCGAAGGTTGTCCATGTTGGCGTCGCGCACGGCGTGGGCGCTCACCACCCAGGGCAGCGGGTAGCCCTGCATCGCGGTGGTGATGGGGCCGTAGCGGGTGGACCAGAGCGTCCTGGTGACCCGGCCGATGGAGCCGTCCGGGTTCCGCACGTCGACGCCGACCTGCTGGGAGGTCATCGGCGTCCAGACGCCGTCCACCAGGTAGTTGGTCGGGTGCAGCGGGTCCACCTGTACGTCGAACAGCCCGAACGGGGCCACCGTGGCGACCGTGTGGCTCCAGGCGACGTCGTCGGTGTGGCCGATGTTCACCGCGGGGAGTCCGAGCAGGCTGGCCCCGGAGACGTTGAACTTGCCCGGGATGGTCAGCTGGCTCTGCCACATCCGGTTCTTGCCCTGCCACGGGAAGTGCGGGTTGGCCAGCAGCATGCTGGTGCCGGTGCCCGGGGACACCCCCTGCGAGCCGACCGCCAGGGCGTTGCTGCCCATGGCGCCCTGCTGATGGCTGGCGGCGATGGCCTCGCTGATCTTCGCCGCGGTCTCCTCCGGGGAGGCCGCCGGGGCGGCCGGCGCGGCGGCCGGCGCGGCGGCGGCCGAGGCCCCCGGGGGCGTGGCGTTCACCTCGCCGTCCAGCAGCGGGTCGGCGACGCCCATGATGATCTCGGCGTGGGCGTGCCGGTAGACGTCCAGCTCCGTGATCGGCCGCACCCAGGCCGCACCGCGGCAGGCCGGGTCGGAGATGTTGTTCACACCGGTCTCGGCCAGGTACCGGTTGTACCCCTGGACGTAGCCGCTGATGGCCTCCTTGACCTCCGGCTCCGGCCCGTTGGGGGCGGGCTGGGCGAGCAGCCGCTCCACCACCTGGTTGTCGTTGATCCGCTGGAAGTACAGGTCGCTGTTGAGGTTGGTGGTGGTGTTCTGGTTCTGGCCGGGGCTCGTCCTGCCGTCGGGCCCCAGGTAGCGGGACCGCTGGGCGTTGACCATCAGGTAGGTGTCGGCCAGGGTGCAGATGTTGTCCTTGGCCGCGGCGTACCCGTAGCCCTCGCCGATCCCCCCGAGGGTCGAGGCGATGATGTGCGGGATGCCGTACTCGGTGTAACGGATCGTCGGCTTGTCCGGCCCCGATGCGGCGGTGGCGGTGGCGGCCGGTGCCCCGACCGCCGCCATGGTGCCCATCAGTGCCATCGCGGCCATGACCGCGACCGGCAGCTTCTTCCGGTGTTTCCTCCGTGCCATCGGGCCGTCCTTCCCCTGTCGGTCCGGGCGTTTGACTGAACGCGGCCAGGCTAGGGAGGGCCGATGACAACCCGATGAAGCGGTCGCCCGCCCGGGGGGCGCTCGTCGGCCGGGCGGTGGCCGACGAGCGCACCGTGGTTACGCGGGGTACCAGGCGCCGTTGTACCAGACCTCGTTGGCGCTGTCGTTGTGGTGATCCATGTTGAAGTCTTCGGGGTAGTTGTGGATGTGGTTGTACGGGTAGGTCCAGATGCCGGCGGACTCGTCGCAGACGTAGTCCCAGTGGCAGATCGTCTTGACCGGGATGTTGCCGAAGAACTTGTCGGCACCGGCGAGCGGGGCGCCGATGATGCCGCCGAACGGCACCGCCCCGCCGTTGGCTCCGGGCGGGCCCTGGCGCTTGGGGTCCGCGATCAGGATGGCGTTGACGTTGCCGAAGCTCTGCCAGTTCTCGGTGACCCAGACGTGCACCACGCCGGCCCCCAGGGAGTACCCGGCCATCTTGACGTGCTGATCCGGACAGGCGGCGCGCTGGTCACGGACCAGCCGGTTCAGCTCGTTGACGCCCGCCCGGGTGCTCGCCCCGTTGGGGATCTGGGTGGGGTAGCCGACGTGCTGCTGGATGTTGCCGGTGAAGCCGTCGTTGTTCCACGAGCTGCCGGTGCCCCCGACGACGATCGTGTAGGTGCCGTCGCACGGGGCCGCCACGCGTTCGGTGGCCGCCTGCGCCGCCGCCCCCTGCGCCGCCGTCAGCCCGACGGTCAGCAGGAGTCCGGCTGCCGCGGCCACCATCTTTCGTGCTCGCATTCAATCCTCCCAAGGCAGTTGGCCCACCCGTCCGCTGTCCAACGCGGTACGCGGTCGACCGAGGTCACCCGATGACCGTCGCAGCGACCGATGACATCCCGATGAAGTCCCCTCGACGGCCCCGGCCGCCGGCCGCCCCGGCCACCCGGCACCAGCGCGCCCCACTCACCCCACTCGCCCGACTCGCCCGACTCGCACGACTCGCCCAGGAGTCGCTCCGGTCGCCTGTGATCCGTGTTCCGGGTGCGGTCAGCGGCGGCCGAGGGAGCGGTAGGTCCAGCCGGCGGTGCGCCAGGTGTGGGGGTCCAGGACGTTGCGGGCGTCGACGATGGCGCGGGTGGCGACCAGGCGGCCCAGGGCGGTGGGGTCGAGGTCGACGAACTCGCGCCACTCGGTGAGCAGCAGCACGACGTGGGCGCCGTGGGCGGCGTCGGTGGCGGAGGTGGCGTAGCCGAGGTCGGGGCGGGCCTTGCGGGCGTTGTCGAGGGCTGCCGGGTCGTAGACCGAGACCTGGCCGCCCGCGCGGGCGATCGCGGTGGCGACGTCGAGGGCGGGCGAGTCGCGGATGTCGTCGGACTCGGGCTTGAAGGCGGCGCCGAGCACGGCGACCTTGCGGCCGGTGAAGGAGCCGCCGGCGAGTTCGCGGGCGTGGTCGACGGCCCGGGTGCGGCGGCGCAGGTTGACGGCGTCGACCTGGCGCAGGAACTCCAGGGACTCGCCGACGCCCAACTCCTCGGCGCGGGCGACGAAGGCCCGGATGTCCTTGGGCAGGCAGCCGCCGCCGAAGCCCAGCCCGGCGGCGAGGAAGCGCCGGCCGATCCGGTCGTCATGGCCCAGTGCGTCGGCCAGCCGGACCACGTCGGCGCCGGCCGCCTCGCAGACCTCGGCGATCGCGTTGATGTAGGAGATCTTGGTGGCCAGGAAGGCGTTGGCGGCGACCTTGACCAGTTCCGCGGTGGCGTAGTCGGTGACCACGGTCGGGATGTCGCCCAGCGGTCCGTAGAGGTCACGCAGCAGGGCCTCGGCGCGGCCGGGGCGCACCCCGAGGACGATCCGGTCGGGGGCCAGGGTGTCCCGTACGGCGTGGCCCTCGCGCAGGAACTCGGGGTTCCAGGCGAGTTCGGCGGCCTCCCCGGCGGGTGCCAGGGCGGCGAGCCGGGCGGCCAGCCGCTCGGCGGTGCCGACCGGGACGGTGGACTTGCCGACCACCACGCAGGGCCGGTCCAGGTGCGGGGCCAGCGCGTCGACGGCGGCGTCGAGTTGGGAGAGGTCGGCGGCCCCGGAGTCCTTGCGCTGGGGGGTGCCGAGGCAGAGGAAGTGCAGGTCGCCGAAGCCGGCGGCCTCCTTCGGGTCGGTGCCGAAGCGCAGCCGCCCGGCCGCCAGGTTGCGGACCAGCAGTTCCGCCAACCCCTTTTCGTGGATGGGAAGTTCACCCTGGTTGAGGCGGCGGACCCGGTCCTCGTCGATGTCCAGTCCGAGGACCTGGTGGCCGAGTTCGGCCATGCAGGCGGCGTGGGTGATGCCGAGGTAGCCGCTGCCGATCACCGTCAGGCGGTGGGGCATGGACGGTCTCCTGTCGTTGGTGGGGGTCTGCGTGTGGGGGTGCGGGGCAGCCCTGGTCAGCCGTCGACGCGGGGCAGCCGGCGGACGGGGCGGACGGCGAGCAGGGCGAGGACGCAGCCCAGGCTGACCGCCGCGCCGAGGAACAGCAGCCGGTGCACGCCGACCAGGTCGCTGGCCGGCCCGGCGACCGCCTGGCCGAGCGGGACGGCCAGGATGGACCCGGCGATCTCGTACGCGGCGACCCGGTTGAGCTTGTCCGCCGGGATCTGGGTCTGCACCGAGGTCGCCCACTGGACGCCCCAGAACGCCCAGCCGATGCCGCTGATCAGGTAGCCGAGCATCAGCAGCGGCACCGCCGGCACCAGGGCGGCGGACAGCGGCATCAGCGGGAACAGCAGCATGGCCAGCGCCCCGCCGAACAGCGGACGGGCCGGGCGCAGCCGGATCGCGACCAGGCCGCCGAGCACGCAGCCGACGCCGAAGGAGCTCTCCGCCCAGCCGAAGGCCGCCTTGCCGTGGGCGCCGATGATGGAGACCGCGCCGACCGGGGTGATCGGGCCCCAGACCGAGACGCCGAGCACCCACCAGATCAGGATCACCGACCACAGCCAGGAACGGGAGCGGAACGCCGTCCAGCCCTCGCGCAGGTTCTGCAGGGTGGAGGCGGTGCGGTCGGGCTCGATGGACGGCAGCCGCAGGGCGGCCAGGCAGAGTCCGCTGAGCACGAAGGTGGCGGCCGTCGCGGCGAACACCGAGGCCGGGGAGACCGCGGCGACCAGGGTGCCGGCGATCGCCGGACCGGCCATCGTGGCGACGCCCTGACTGACCCGCAGCACGCCGTTGGCCTGCTGCGGGTCGGCGGCGACCTGCGGCACCAGGCTGGTCAGGCCCGGCTGGAACATCGCGGTGGCGAGCCCGCCGAGCACCGACCCGGCGACCAGCAGCCCCAGCGGCGGGTGGCCGAGCCAGAGGCAGACCGCCAGGCCGGCCTGGACGGCGCAGCGCAGCGCGTCCGCGGCGATCATCTGCGGCCGGGGGTGGAAGCGGTCGGCGAACACCCCGCCGAACACCACGAACAGGGCGAACGCCCCCATCCAGGCGCCCAGCGCGACGCCGACGGCGCCCACCCCGAAGCCGAGGGCGAGCATCGCCACGGTCGTCGCGACCGGGATCATGGTGTCGCCCAGCACCGCCACGGTGCGGGCGGTGAAGTAGAGCCCGAAGTTGCGGGTCCACAGGCGGGCGGGCGGGGCGGGCGGCGCGGCGAGGGTCGCGGCCATGGGGCTCCTTCGGGACGTCCGCCGGGGCGGGCGGGGTGCTCAGGGGTCGGGGCTGCTCGGCCGGCTCAGAGGTGGAGTTCGACCCGGTAGGCGCGCAGCCAGGCGTCGGTCTGCAGGGCGGTCTCCAGCGCGGCCCGGCCGACGCCCGCGACCAGGGCGTCCGCGCCGTCGCGGGCCACCGCGGCGCGCAGCCCGGGGGCGAGCAGCGGGGCGACCGGGCTGTCCCGGTCCAGCGCGACCCGGGCCAGCCGCTCCCGCAGCACCCGGTCGTAGCCGGCGTCGCGCAGGTTGGGGTACGGGGTCTTGACCCGCATCGCCACCGGTTCGGGCAGCAGGTCCTTCATCGCGGCCCGCAGCAGGCTCTTCTCCCGGCCGTCGAAGGCCTTCATCGCCCAGGGGACGTTGAAGGTGTACTCGACCAGCCGGGGGTCGGCGAAGGGCACCCGGATGTCGAGCCCGGCGTCGGCGCCGAGGCGGTCCAGGCGGTCGAACAGCACCCGGGTGTGGCGGGTGTGCGCCAGGTAGGTGACTTCGCGGTAGCGGGCCTCGACCGGGTCGTCCACCGCGTCGGCGGCGGCGATCTCGGCGACGGCGGCGCGGTGGCAGTCCCGCTCGTAGCCGGCCAGGTCGAGCTTGCCGAGCAGTCCGGCGTCGAAGACGACGTCGGTGCCCAGGAAGCGCGGGCGGCCCTCCGCCACCCAGGGGAAGGTCGGTTCGGCGATCCACCGGGGCAGCCGGTTCCAGTTGTAGCCGCCGAAGACGTCGTCGCCGCACTCGCCGGACAGCGCGACGGCGGCGTGCCCACGCGCCTCGCCGAACAGCAGCCGCAGCGAGGCGTACTGGTCGCCCTTGTTGATCGGGATGTCGTATGCGCCGAGCACCGAGGCCCGCAGCGCGGGGTCGAGCAGGTCCAGGCCGGCGAGCGAGATCTCGCCGTGCTCGGTGCCGGCGTGCTCGGCCATCAGGCGGGCGTAGTGGTGGTCCTCGTTGCCCTGGGCGGCGCCGTCGGCGCCCGGCTCCTGGTCGTTGACGGCCAGTGAGCGGATCGGGCCGCGGCCCTGGCGGCGGGCCCGGGCGGCGGCCAGGGCGGTGAGCGAGCTGGAGTCCAGGCCGCCGGAGAGCAGCGAGCAGGGCAGGTCCCCGCCGTCCAGGTGCGGGGCGACCGCGGCCTCCAGCAGGGCCCGGACGGTGTCGACGGTGGTGTCCAGGTCGTCGGTGTGCCCGGCGACCCGCAGCTGCCAGTAGCGCCGCTCGCTCGCACCGGAGCGGCCGACCCGCAGCAGCGCGCCGGGCAGCACCTCGCGCAGGCCCCGGAAGACCGCGTGGCCGGGCACCCGGGCGACGGAGAGGATGTCCCGCAGGCCGTCGGCGTCCAGGGCGGGCCGGAAGCCGGGGTGGGCGAGGACGGCCTTGGGCTCGGAGCCGAACAGCACGCCGTCCGGGGTGGTCGCGTAGAACAGCGGCTTGACGCCCATCCGGTCGCGGACCAGCAGCAGTTCCTCGCGGCGGGGGTCCCACAGGGCCAGCGCGTAGCCGCCCTCGATCCGGGTGACGAAGTCCTCACCCCAGGCCAGGTAGGCCTGGAGGACGGCCTCGGCGTCGCCGCCGGTGACGGCGCGGTGCCCGGCGGCGGTGAGCCGGTCGCGCAGCTCGCGCGGGTTGGTGAGGTGGCCGGCGAAGGAGAGGACGGCCCGCGGGCCGGTGTCGCCGGGGGCGGTGAGCGGCTGCGGGTGCGGGTCGCGGGCGGTGCGGCGGTGGCCGAGGGC
>NZ_MECK01000178.1 GCF_014596465.1 Streptomyces sp. CBMA123
GTGGGCGGCGGGGGTGGCCGCGGGGGCGGCGGTGGGCGCGGGGATGCCGGGGCTGGAGCTGGCGGGTGCGGGCGGGGGTGGCGGGGGCGGAGCAAACGGTGCAGAAACGTTGCTTCCCGGCTTTCCGCGGCTCACCTTCCAGGGTCCACTGGTCCCGGTGCCCGCCCGGGGCGCCACCCCGCTCGGCAGCCCCACCCTGGTCGCCGCCCCGGCCCCCGCGGTCGAACGGGCCTCCGCCCCGGGCGCGAGCGACCCGGCCCCGGCCGGACTGCTCACCGTCGAGGCCGGGGAGTACGGCAGCCGGACGGTGCTCACCCTCACCAACTCCGGCACCACGGAGATCCGTTGGCACGCCGTGACGGACGCCGGCTGGCTCCGGCTCAGCCGCGACGCGGGGACGCTCGCGCCCGGGCAGCGGATCACCGTGATCGTCACCGTGGACGAGACCCTCGCGCCCACCACCCACTGGACCGCCCGGATCGCGCTGCCACCCTCCCAGGCGGTGGTCACCCTGGAGGGCGGGCCGGAGAACCGGGGCGGGTCCTCCTCCTCGGCGGAGCCCTCGGCGCCCGCGTCGACGTCCGCATCGGCAGCACCGTCCGCGTCACCGTCGACGTCCCCGCCGACACCGGGCGGGGGGTCGTCGGCCACGGCCACGCCCACGGCGACGCCGAGCCGGACCGGGGCGCCGTCGCCCTCCGGCTCGCCGACCGGGGCGCCGAGCCCCTCGGGGACACCGACCGGGAGCGCCTCCCCGCACCCGACGGGCACCGCGACGGGGCGCTAGGCCTGCTCTTGCGCGGGAGGGCTGCGGTGGATCGGCGGGACCTGGTAGGTGCCGTCGAGCACGACGGGCTTCGGCCGGTAGAGCCGGATGATCGGGCGGAACTCGCCGAGCGGGGTGGGGAGCCAGTTGGCGGCGGCCGTCGGGTCGTCCGGCTGCTCGTGCTGGAGGGTCACGGTCAGCGAGCCGTCGTCCCCGTACACCAGGCCGGGGGTGCGGTCGCCGATCGAGTAGCGGTCGATCGGGTTCTCCACCAGGTAGTAGTCCGGCACCGAGTACATCGTGACGGACCAGAAGGCCTCGGCCGGCGGGGGCTGCTCGAAGCGGAGGGTGTAGCTGTTGGCGCCGGTGAGCGGGCGGCCGTCGGAGTCGTCGTAGGTCATCGCGTACGAGGCCTCGTAGGCGTGGTTGCCCCAGAGGCCGGCCCGGGCGGCGGCGGCGCGGCTGAGGTAGGCGGCGCGGCGGTCGGGGATGCGCCACTCCGGGTCGTCCAGGGTGCCGGGGCCCAGGTGGTCGATGTTGTAGTCGAAGAGGTGGAGCGTGGAGCGCCACTCGCCGAGCGGGTGGTCCTCGGGCGGGCGGGTGGCGTCCTCGACCCGTTCGCGCCCGGCGGCCAGGCCCTTGGCGAGCGCCAGGGTCCACTCCGCGGCGGCCGCGCGGTACGGCGAGGCGCCGTCGTCCAGCAGGCCGAGCGGGGCGAAGCGGCGCTGGTACTCGATGTCGGGGGTGGCCGGCGGGAAGGCCTGCATCCACACTCGCAGGCGTTCGAAGAAGGCCAGCCGCTCGGGGACGTCCGGGTCGGGCTCGGGCACTCCGGCGACCAGGCCGCCGGGCTCCAGCGGCTCCAGGACGAGCCCGGCCTGGAGCGCCTTGACCCGGGGCAGGTCGCCGGGGCCGTTGCAGGCGAAGCGGCCGACGATCGTGCCGACGGTGGTGGGCAGTTCGATCACCCGGTCCCGGTCCGGCGCGGTGCCGTGCCACTCGGGCGGGACGACCAGCCAGGTCTGGGCCGCGGTGCCGGTGGCCCGGCTGCCGAGGTAGGCGACGTTGTCCGTCCAGGCGCCGAGGAACTGCAGCACGTAGTAGGCGCCGGCGGTGTCCGGGACGTGCAGCACCTGCGGGCCCTCGGAGAGGTCCAGTTGGGCGATCGAGTAGATGGTGTCGTTGTTGACCGAGACGAAGTGGTCGGCCGGGCCGGCCAGCCGGGTGGCGTGGCTGAAGTGGTTGAACGGCGCCGCCGGGAGGGTGCCCAGGCCGCCCTTGGCGAAGCGCTCGACCATGGTGAGGCCGGCGACGAGCGGGTAGCCGTAGACGTAGGCGTCGGCGGCCAGGGCCTCCAGCTCGGGCAGGTTCATCGGGGGTCCTTCGTCGGGGTCGGAGCGGGGCGGGGCTGGACGGGGGCTGGACGGGGGCTGGACGTTGGCGGCGGGCGGCGGACCAGCGGGCGGCGGGCGGCGGGCGGCGGGCGGCGGACCAGCGCGGGGCGGGCGGCGGATCAGCGCGGGGTGAGCGGCGGGGGTTGCCAGCGGCCGTCCAGGACGGAGGCCTCCGGGCCGCGGATCCGGAGCACGACGGCGAACGGGCCGTCCGGGGCGGGCAGCCAGTTGGCGGAGTGCTCGGCGTCGGCGGGGCGCTTGTGCTGGACGTAGAGGGTGAGGCCGCCGTCCCGGTCGCGGACCAGGCCGGGGGTGTGGGCGCCGATCGAGTAGCGGTCCAGGGTGTTGTCGACCAGCCGGTGCCCGGGGAGCGCGTACGCGGTCGCGGACCAGAAGAAGCGGGCCGGCGGCAGGGCGTCCGGGGCGAAGCGGATCAGGTAGTCGCGGTCGGCGGCGTTCGGCGGGCGGTGGCCCGCGCTGTCCGCCGCCCAACGGCCGTACCAGACCTCCTCGACGGGCAGTCCGTACGGCCCGAGCTCGGCGGCGACGGCCTGCCGGAGGAAGTCCCCGCCCAGCTGCTCGCGGGTGCCGAACAGGCCTGCGGAGTCACGGAGTTCGGTGACGGCGCGGGTCAGCCGGGCGCGGCCGTCGGCGATGCCCCGGTCGAGTTCGGCGCGGGTCTCCAGCGGGAGGACGGCGGGCTCGAACTCGCCACGGCCGTCGATGCCGAGGTCGGTCAGGCGGCCGCGCAACTCGCTCTCGGCCGGCGGGAGTCGGTCGGTCAGCGGGAAGAACCCGAGCAGGAAGTCGAGGAAGGTGAGGAACTCGGCGCCGTCCGGGACCTCGTCGCGCCAGACCGGCCAGACCGGTTCGGGGGCGGGGGCGGGGGCCGGGCTGCCGGTGTACTCGTGCAGCGGGCGCAGCCGGTACTGCTCCTGGACGGCCCGCAGCTCGGCGAGCTCGGCGGGGCTGTTCCCGGTGAGCCGGGTGTGGGCGAGGACGCTGACCAGTCGGGTGGCGGTGCGGATCACGCCCGCGATGCCGGGCGGGGTCTCGCCCGTCCAGTCGGGGCCGGCCACCAGGAAGTCCCCGGCCTCCTGGCCGGTGGTCCGGGAGCCGATCAACCCGGCCTGGAGGGTGTCGAGTTCGTGCACCGCGAGGACGCGGTAGCCGGCGTCGGAGGGGACCGAGAGCACCCAGGGCTCGGCGCGCAGGTCGAGCCAGGCGCGGGAGGGGAGGGTGTCGTTGTCGGGGGTGACGGCGTCGGTGTCGGCGGGAGTGGCCGGCCGCGAGGTGTGGCGGAAGACGCCGAAACCGCCGACGTAGCCGGGGTCCGCGTCGTCCAGGGCCTGGGCGTAGAGGGTGCGGTAGTTGCGCAGGACGGGGTGGGCGCGGATCCAGGCCTCGGCCGCGGTCGCGCGGATGGTGGCCGGATCGACGAGTGCCGGGTTGACCATGCTGTCGCTCTCCCAGGCCGAATCAGGGCAGATCGGTACATCTGGGATGCTAAGGGGGGTGGATGAGGGTGGCATGTCGGGCGGCGCCGGGGCCGGGTGGGGGCTGGTTCGGTGCTCGGCGCGGGTCCTCGGCTCGGGTCCTCGGCTCGGTGCTCGGCCTGGGTGCTCGGCCTGGGTGCTCGGCGCGGGCACTCCGCCTGGGCGCTCCGCTCAGCGCGAACCCGGGCGTACGGGTGGTACGGCGGGGACAGGCTGGCCGGTATGAAGATCCTCCTGCTCGGGGGCTCGTCCTTTCTCGGACGGGCCTACGCCACCGAGGCGCTCGCCCGCGGCCACCAGGTCACCACCTTCAACCGCGGCCGCAGCGCCCCCGACCTGCCCGGGGTCGAGACCGTCCGGGGCGACCGCGACAGCGCCGAGGACCTCGCCCGGCTGATCGAGGGCCGCCACTGGGACGCCGTCGTCGACACCTCCGCCCGCCAGCCCGCCCAGGCCGCGCTCTCCGCCCGACTGCTGCGCGAACGGGCCGACCACTACACCTTCGTCTCCTCGGTGCACGCCTACGCCGACTGGGCCACCCAGGTGATCAGCGAGGACTCCCCGCTCCTCCCCTGCCCCGCCGACACCCCGCCCGACCAGCCGTTCGGCCGCGAGCTGAAGGCGGGCGCCGAGCGCGCGGTGCTGGCGGGCTTCGGCGCCGAACGCACCCTGGTGCTCAGCAGCGGGCTGCTGATCGGACCGTACGAGCTGGGCGGCCGGCTGCCCTGGTGGCTGGAGCGGATGGCCCGCGGCGGGCGGGTGCTCGCGCCCGGCGATCCGGAGCGGACCATCCAGGTGATCGACGTGCGGGACTTCGCCGCCTTCGGGCTCGACCTGCTGACGGCCGGGACGGCGGGGCGCTACATCACCACCGCGCCGCCCGGGCGGCTCACCTTCGGGCAGTGGCTGGAGACCTGCCGGGAGATCGCGGGCGCGGCCGGCACCGAGCTGGTCCCGGTCGACGACGCCGCGCTGCTCGCCGAGGGGCCGGACCAGGTCGCCCCCTGGCTCGAACTCCCTTTCTGGGCGCCGGACCTGCCGGAGTGGCGGTACATCTGGCAGGTCGACAGCACCCGCGCCGAGGCGGCCGGGCTGCGCTGCCGTCCGTTCGCGGAGACCGCCCGGGACACCTGGGAGTGGCTGCGCGCCCGGGGCCAGGCCGAGGACACCGACGCCGAGGGGCGGAAGCTGGTCCCGGGAGCGCCGTTCAAGCAGGGCATCGAACCGGCCAAGGAGCAAAGGCTGTTGGCCGCGCACGGGTGAGACTCCCGGGGGGAGCTCCCCGGGTGCGGCGCCTCGGGCGAAGCCGCGGAGCGGGAAGTCGGCCGGGCCGACTTCCCGCTCCGGAGGCGCACTCAGTGGGTGCGGCGGGTCACCAGCTCGGCGAGCGCCAGCAGTTCGTCCGCCGCGGCCGGCTCCGGGACGGCCGCGGCCAGTTGCGCCATCGCCGCGGCCATCCGCTCGCAGGACTCGCCCTGCGCCCAGCCGCGGCCCCCGGCCGCCTCGACCGCGGCCGCGCACTGAGCCAACTCCCCGGAGGTGAGTGCCCGTTCGAGCGAGTACAGCTCGGCGAGCCGGGCGCCCTCGGCGGTGCCCGAGCCGAGCGCCTTGACCACCGGCAGCGACTTCTTCCGGGCGACGAGGTCCGCGCCGACCGGCTTGCCGGTGACCGTCGGATCCCCCCAGATGCCGATCAGGTCGTCAATCAGCTGGAAGGCCAGGCCGATCTCGCGGCCGAAGCCGTCCATCGCCCGCGCCGCCTCCTCCGACCCGCCCCCGTACAGCGCGCCCATCGCGCAGGCGGCGCCGAGCAGGGCTCCGGTCTTGGCCTCGGCCATCGCCAGGCACTCGGTGAGCGAGACGTCGTTGCGCTGCTCGAAGGCGCAGTCGATCTGCTGGCCCTCGCAGAGCTCGACCACGCAGTCGGCGAGCCGGCGGATCGAGCCCCGGGCGGCCGGGTGGGAGTCCTCGGCGACCAGGCGCAGCGCGAGGGAGTGCATCGCGTCGCCGGCCAGGATGGCCTCGGTGGTGCCGAACACCCGCCAGGCGGTGGGCCGGTGGCGCCGGGTGTCGTCCCGGTCGATGACGTCGTCGTGGAGCAGGGTGAAGTTGTGGACCAGCTCCACCGCGGCGGCCGCGGCGACGGCCGTACCGGGGGTGCCGCCGAGGGCCTGGGTGGCGGCGAGGACCAGCGCGGGGCGGATCGCCTTGCCGGAGGAGGACTCGGAGGGCGTGCCGTCCGCCTCCCACCACCCGAAGTGGTAGCCGGCGACCTTGCGCATCGTGCCGGGCAGTGAGTCGACGGCGGCCCGCAGCACCGGGTCGACCAGTCCGCGGGCGCGGGCGAGGATGTCGGCCGCCTCGTGGCCCTCTTTGTGGTCCCGCTCCAGCGTGGAGCTCGTCATGGGTTCCTCCCCCTGTAGGGCGCCTGTCGTGGGACGGCCGGCCCGTCGGGCGGCCGGGTGGTGCCGGGGCGGCGGGCCGGTGGCCGTACGCACCGCGGCGCGCCGCCCGGCCGGGGCTGTACCCCTGGCCGGGCGGCGCGGTTCCGGGCTCGGAGGCCGAGCCGGGGGCCCGTCGTCAGCGCTGCGCGACGTCCACGTTCTCCAGCACGCCGACCGCGTCCGGGACCAGGATCGCGGCCGAGTAGTAGGCGCTCACCAGGTAGGAGATGATGGCCTTCTCGTCGATTCCCATGAAACGCACCGAGAGGCCCGGCTGGTATTCATCCGGAATTCCGGTCTGGTGCAGGCCGACGACGCCCTGGTTGTCCTCGCCGACGCGCATCGCGATGATCGAGCTGGTGTGCCCGCCGATGATCGGGATCTTGTCGCACGGGAAGAGCGGCACCCCGCGCCAGGCGTTGACGTGCTTGCCCTCGACCTCGACGGTGCCCGGGTTGAGGCCGCGCTTGTTGCACTCCCGGCCGAAGGCGGCGATGGCCTTGGGGTGGGCCAGGAACATCTTGGTGCTGCGGCGGCGGCTGAGCAGTTCGTCCATGTCGTCCGGGGTGGGCGGGCCGGAGTGGGTCTGGATCCGCTGGTCGTACTCGGCGCTCTCCAGCAGCCCGAACTCGGGGTTGTTGACGAGCTCGTGCTCCTGGCGCTCGCGCAGGGCCTCGATGGTCAGCCGGAGCTGGTGCTCGGTCTGGTTCATCGGCTGGTTGTAGAGGTCGGCGACGCGGCTGTGGACCTTGAGGATCGTCTGGGCGACGCTCAGCTCGTACTCGCGGGGCCTGAGCTCGTAGTCCACGAAGGCGCCGGGCAGGTCGTACTCGCCCTGGTGGCCGGCGGAGAGGCCGATCGCGGCCTCGCCGTGCTTGTTCTGCGCCTGCTCGAAGCCGTTCAGGTACTCCATGATCTGCAGCTGCAGCGACTCGGAGCGGTCGTGCAGCTCCTGGAAGGAGGGCCAGGAGAGCACCAGTACGGTGCCGGAGGTGGCGGCGCGGACGGTGTACGGCCAGGCGCCGTCCTCCTCCTGGAGCGCCTCGTCGCCCAGGTGGTCACCGTCGGCGAGGGTGCCGACCACCGTCTCCTCGCCGTACTTGCCGGTGCCGAGCCGGTCGAGCTTGCCGTGCGCGATGAGGAAGACCTCGCTGATCGGCGTGCCGGCGGTGACCAGGACGTCCCCCGCGTCGAACTGCCGTTGCACGAAGCGGCCGGCCAGCTCCTCCAGCACGGCCTCGTCCTGGTAGCCGCGCAGCACCGGCACCTCGGCCAGGGTCTGCGGGACGATCCGCACCTCGGAACCGGTCTTGACGAAACTCACCCGGCCACGGCCGACCTTGTGGCGCAGGCGGCGGTTGACCCGGTAGGTACCGCCGGAGACCTGCACCCAGGGCAGCATCCTGAGCAGCCAGCGCGGGCTGATGCCCTGCATCTGGGGCGCGGACTTGGTGGTCGTGGCGAGGTTCCGCGCGCCCGCCGTGCTCAGGGACTGCTGCTGCCGGATCTCCGGCTGCGCGCCCGGCGCAGGAATTCCGGCATTGGTTTCGGTCGACATAAGGGGAGCCCTTCGCATGCCCGATGAAAGCGTCGCCTTGCACATTCATGTTGCGGCTTCATGGTGGGCCCGTTCGGGGGCGTCCCGCAATCACTCATTCGAGTGGTTCCGAATAACCGAACAAATAGTACGACTAGATCACCTGATCGATATGTGTTCGACTATTCATTCGAAAACCATCGCAACGCCGGCCCCCATCTTCCCCCATCGACCACCCCGACCGCGCCACCTCTTGACACCTCCCGTACGCGCCCGGCGCGGGGCGGCTACAGCGGGCCGTTCCAGTCCAGCGTCGGCTCCAGCACCCCCTCCAGGGTGAGCAGCCAGCGCTTCACGTCGATCCCGACCCGGCCGCCGCCGAAGCCGCCGATCCCGTCCGCCGCCACCACTCGGTGACAGGGCACCAGCAGGGCGACCGGGTTGGCCGCCATCATCTGCCCGACCGTCCGGGCGGCCAGTCCGGGTTCGGCGACGTCCTCGAACACCCCGCTGCGGGCGGCCAGTTCGCCGTAGGTGATGGTCCGGCCGTACGGCACCTGCTCCCAGAGCGTGCGCAGCACGGTGCGGTGCGGCCCGGAGCTGAGGCTCCAGTCGATCGGCAGGCCCACGTCCCTGGTGCGGCCCGCCAGGTAGGCGCCGAGCCGCTCGGTGACGGCGGCGACCTTCGCCGGGTCGGTGCACGGCGGCGCCTCGCCGTCCCGTCCGCCGTAGCCGGCCGCCGCCACGCCCAGCGGCGTCACCGCGATGTGCATCGGACCGCTCGGCAGTGGGGTCGGCACGGTCAGCCAGGACAACGACCAGGACTGCGACACGCTCGGGCCCCCACCCTCCACCGGGCCGGCCACCGGCCGATCCGGCAACCGGGGTGCGGCACCGGCCGGTCCGCCCCGTTCGCCATCGTACGGCGGACGGGGCGTGCCTCCGGCGGGCCCGCCGGCGCTGCTCCTTGGTGCCGCCCCTTCTAGTGCTGCCCCTTCTGGTGCTGCCCCTTCAGCTCGGCGGACAGCGCCCTCGCCCAGTGCGACAGTTCGGCGCGGTCCGGCGCGCGGCCCTCGCAGAGCACGGTGAGCTGCGCCTCGTTGATCCGGTTCGGCCCCGGGATCTCCAGCAGGTACGCCAGTTCGGCCAGCACGGTGGCCAGCCGCTCCGCGTCCGCGTGGTCCAGGGCGGCCGGGGCCTGGTGGTGGCTGATGGTGAGCGAACCGGGCATGGTCGACCTCCTCTGACCCCCACCCCCCACGGTACGACCGACCCGGCCACCCCGCCCGCCGCGGAGGCACACACGCGTGGGCGGAGCGACCGGCGGCACTCCGGAGCCGGCCGGGCACGGTGCGCGGTGGGCCGCACCGATGGTGGCCGGGGGTGCGCCCCGGAGCCGTCCGAGGGGTGAGTCAGGTGCTCGGGCCCTCGTCCCAGCGACGATTCCGTACGGCCGGTACGCCCAACACTACGGCCCCGGCAGCAACTTGCCAGACCGCTCCCAGCAGCAGCACCCCGCCGGTGCCGAACCGGGCCGCCAGCGGACCGGCCGCCGCCAGCCCGAGCGGGCCGAGGACGAAGGAGCCCAGCGCCCCGAAGGAGGTCAGCCGGCCCAGCAACCGCGCCGGGACCCACCGCTGCACGGTGGTGCCGTACAGCGTCCCGCAGACCGCCGAACCGACCCCCGCCAGCAGCGCGCCGGCCACCACCCAGGGCAGCGGCGCCTCCGCCGCCAGCGCGGCGGAGGGCAGCGCCCAGGCCAGCCCGGCCACCGTCGCCACCGCGAGCGGGCGCCCGGGGCGGCGGCCCAGCATCAGCAGCCCGCCCAGCACCGCGCCGACCCCGTACACGCCCATCACCAGGCCCCAGGCCCGGGCGCCGCCCAGCTCGCGCTGCGCGGTGAGCGGGCCGAGCACCAGGAACGGGGCCCAGACCAGCAGGTTGAACAGGCCCATCTGCGCGGTGGTGATCCACAGCCACGGGCGGGCGGCGAACTCCGACCAGCCGGACCGCAGTTCGTGGACCATCGAGGTCCGGGCGCCGGCCGTCGCGGGTCGCCCGGGAAGCCGGAGACCGGCCAGCGCCAGCGCGCCGACCCCGTACGTGACCGCGTCGACCAGCAGCACCGCCGCCGGGCCCCGCACCGCCGTGACCAGGCCTGCCAGCGCCGGCCCGGCCACCGTGGCCGCCGAACGCGACAGGCCCAGCAGGGTGTTGCCGTCCGCCAGCAGCTCCTCCCGGCGCACCAGACCGGGCACGATCGCGCCGAACGCGGGCATGAACAGCCCCTCACCGATCCCCCACACCGCCACCAGCGCGACCATCGCCCCCACCGACGCGTGCCCGGCCGCCAGCAGCGCGGCGAACAGCCCCTGGACCAGGCCGCGCAGGACGTCCGAGCCCAGCATCAGCCGGCGGCTGCCCAGCCGGTCGGCGATCACCCCGCCGGCCAGCAGCACCAGCACCACCGGGAGGATCCGGGCGGCCATCACCCAGCCGAGTTCGGTGCCCGTCCCGCCGCCGTCGAGGACGGCGAAGGCCACGGCGACCGGCGCCATCGAGGAGCCGAGGAGGGAGGTGGTGTAGCCGATGAAGAACCGGCGGAAGTCGCGCTCGCCCAGCACGGCGAGACGGGCTCCCAGGCGCCTCGGGCGGGCCGGGATCCGTTCTGCGTCCATTGCCTCGGTGTCCATTGCCATGGGCAGTCAGTCTGCGGGCGCGGGGGAATCGGATTCAAGGGTTTCCGGCGAAAAACCTGAGCCTTTCGGCATCAAGGGTGGCGACATTTACGGCTGCCGCAGTAAATCGCTTCAGATATGGGCTTCCACCTGCTGTTTACTGCGCTTTCCGGATATCCTTGAACGGCATCCGGTCAGGTCATTTACTGCGGAAGAAGGCGATCGTGACAGAGCTCCCCCCGGTCGAGTACGGCCTCGCCGTCGAGCGCTACCTGACCGCCTCCGGGCTCGCCGCGGGCTCCCGGCGGATCTACCGGATCGCACTGGACACCTGGGCCTGGGCACTCGCCGACCGGCCCGCCCCCACCGGCCCCGGACGGCGGCGCGCCCGCCCGCCCGTCCTGCCGCTCGCCCTGCTCGACCAC
>NZ_MECK01000179.1 GCF_014596465.1 Streptomyces sp. CBMA123
CCACGGCGGCCATCAGGACGGCGGCCCGGCGGCGGACGGAGCGGGCCGCGGCGTGACCGCCTTCGTGGACCGGGGCGGCGTGCAGCCGGGCGCGGCGGCGGGCGCGACAGCCCCCGCATATGCAGTCCTCCTCCGGTTCGACCTCGTCGAACTCCATCAGCGGGGACAGCGGGTCGGTCAGGGTCATGCTCCGCCTCTTTCCTGCGGTCCGTCCCGGTCGGCGCCTGACGGCGGGACAGGAGTGGCCTTCCCGGACAGACCGCGTGTCATGGGGCCAAAGTCCCAGTGCGGGCGGGCTGCGGCGCGGCGGATTGCGCCGGACGGGTGAGGACCCTCCCCCAGCCTTCGGCCGGGAGGTGCCTCCGGGCCGCAGGGCCCGACTGGGGGAGTTCGACGACGGACCCTGGGGCGGGTGCGGACGCTGAGTCTGGGTCAGCGCGGATTGGCGGGTGAGTACTCGGGATCGGTCCAGGTGAGCGGGGTGGCGTCGGCGAGTTCACGGACGCCGGTGACGGTCAGTTCGACCATCCGCTCGGCACCGGGGGCGGACCGTCGGGCCTCCTCGGACCAGTCGGTGCGGGCCTCGCCGGTGACCAGCAGCGCCCCGCCGGTCTCCCAGTCGGGCAGCAGCAGCCCGGCCCGTGGGTCCAGCTCCAGGTTCCCGAGGGTCAGGAACATGCTGTTGCCCCGGTACTCGGGCCAGCGCAGCCGGTCCGGCGCCACCGCCTCCAGGAAGCCGGGGAAGCCGCCGCGGTGCGAGGCGTCCACCCGGCCGTCCGGGCCGGCGGTGGCGATGAAGAAGGTGTCGGCGGTGGCCGCGGCCAGCCGCTGCGCGGTGGAGAGCACCGGGCCCGAGGCGACCGTGCGGGGCGCGCCGGCGCCCGGGCGGTCCAACGGGGTACGGCGCTGGATGTACTTCGGGCAGTTGGACACCACCTCCTCGGCGTGGACCACCAGCCCGCCCCGGCCGTCCGGGGTCGAGCGGCCGTTGAGCCGCATCCGGCGGCGGCCGGCCGGGTCCAGGGCGATGGTGCCGAGCTGGGCCGGGCGGGCCAGCGCCTCGGCCAGCGGATCGGCCTCGGCCGGGTGGGCGGCGACCGTCATGGTGCGCTCGTCGGGGGCCTGGAGGAAGCCGGCCGGGCCGGAGAGCTGGGTGGCCCAGACCCGGCCGTCCCGGTCGGCGGCGCCGGCCACCAGCATCCGCCGCTCGGTCAGGAAGCGGGCGGCCACCGCCGGGACGGTGTCGCGGATCGACCGGCCGGCGTGGTCGGCGCGGTCGGTCACTCCGGCGCGGGCCTGGGCGGTCCGCTCGCCGGGGTGGTAGGGGGTGCGGGTGGTGATCATGGTGTGCTCCGGGTCGGTCTGGGGCGTGTCGGACACGTCCTAGAAGAAGCCGCAGGTCGGGGCATCGGTGTGGGGGGCTTCGGTGTCGGTCGCGTCCACTCCGGTGCGGGTGTAGACCTCCAGCCGGATGCCGTCCGGGTCGCTGAAGAAGATGCCGCCGGAGGCGGAGCCCTCGCCGTGCGGGACGACGCCGTCGTAGGCGAACTCGGCGCCCAGTCCGCGCAGCAGCTCCTCGGTGGCGCGGACCTCGTCGAGGCTCTCCACCTCGAAGGAGAGGTGGTGCAGGCCGGGGGTGGCGGTGGAGAAGGTGCCGGCGCTCTGCTGCCAGAGGGTGAGCACCAGGCGGCCGTCGCGGCCGAGCATGGCGTAGCGGCGCTCGGGGTCGGTGCCCTGGTGGGTGAGCTGGAGGCCGAGGACGGCGCGGTAGAAGTCGGTCGAGCGGCTGAGGTCGGTGACGTTCAGGCCCACGTGGCCGGTCTGCAGGGCGCGGAGCGCGGTGGTGCTGGACATGCCTGGTCACTCCCGGGGCTGGGGCTTCCGGCGAGGCTGCTGCCTAACCGATGCTCAAGAGATTAGGGGTTAGGTGATGAGGCGTCAACCAGTACTCTGGACCGTAGGGGTTAGGTAAACGCGGGAGCCCCGCCGGACCTGGTGGTCCGACGGGGCTCCTGGAGCTTCGGGGGGAGGGGTGGCGTTACGGCCATTCCCAGCGGATGCCGATGTGGCCCGGCTGCTGGTCCGGGGCCAGGACGTGGGCGCTCGCCGAGGCGCCGATCCACAGCTGCTCGCGGCGGTGGTCGACGTCGGCGCCCGGCTCGCGGTCGTAGCGCTCGCAGTGCACCGGGACGGCCGCCGGGTCGAAGTGCACCTGGAGCACGTACTCGCGCACCGTGGTGGCGAAGCGGCGGCTGTACTCCATGGTCGGGCCGCCCGGCGGGATCTCCACCTCGTACTCGAAGACCGTGCTGTCGCCGAGTCCGAGCGGGCGGTCCAGCATCAGCTCGGCGACGGTCAGCCCGACCTCCGGGCGGCGGCGGACCCGGCCGAGCCGGCCGTGCCGCACCGAGGTGATCTCCGGGCAGCCGGTGGCCTCCTCGTCGGCCTTGTGCACGACCAGGCAGCGGCCGACGCCGCCGACCGTGGCGCGCACCACCTGGCGCATCCGCAGCAGGTTGGCGCGCCGCTCGGCATCCACGTAGTACGAGTCGTGGATGCTGAGCCGCTCCAGCTCGCCGGCCGGCGGGGCGTCCAGCTCGGCGAAGATCGAGGCGATCTCCAGCTCGCCCGGCCAGACGTCCTCCAGCCCGAGGTGGAGGGTGTTGGCGGCGGCGGCCCAGCGGCCGCGCGGGCGGGGCGGGCCGAGCAGCGAGGAGAGCGCGCTGTGCGGCAGGCCGAGCAGTTCCTCCAGCAGGTGGACGGCGCGCAGCGAGCTGGCCCGCTCGGGCTGGCTGCGGCCGCGGCGCCAGTAACTCAGCGTCGTGACACTGACCCTGACGCCACGTTGGGCGAGGGCGGCGCGGATCCGGTCCAGGCTGAGGCCGCTGGCCTCGATCGCCTGGTGCAGGGCGTCCGCGAAGCCTCCGGCCGAGGTGGGGCGGCCGGCGGAGGGTGCGGGGGCCGCCGGGGCCGGAAGAGGGTTCGAGGTGGGCGTCGGGACGGGCGGGTCGGGGCGCTCCGTACGCGATCCGACCAGCCGCAGCCGCGCGGGGTCCTGAGGTTGCTGTGCGGCCATGCGGTGACCCTCCCCGCCAGGTGACTTCGGTGGCGCCGCTCCGGCGCCGGGGCGCGCCGCCAGCGGCTTCACCGAGCTTTGGGGAACCCTATGCACGGTCGAGAGGCTACGTCATCAGTCGCGCGTATGACAGTGGTCACGACAGGTGAACCGGATGGTTATCGATCTTGAAACAGTCCGGAAACACGGCCGGAACGCGCCCCTCGGGGGAGGGGTGCGAACCGGGCGGAACGGACACCGCCGGGGCGGGCCTTCGCGGCGCCGCCCCGGCGGGGGACTGGGTGGTGCTACCGGCCGGTGATCACTTGACGTTCAGCGCGACGTCGTCGATCACGAAGCTGGTCTGGTTGGAGCCGTCCTCGGTGCCGGTGAACGTGAGCGTCACGCTCTGGCCGGCGAAGGAGGTCAGGTCCAGGGTCTGCTGCACGTAGCCGGCGGCCGCGTCCGCGTTGGACCAGGTCTTCAGCGTGGTGCTGCCGGCCTTCAGGGTCAGCTTGTCGTACGCGGTGCCACCGGTCTCCGCGGTGTCGATGTGCAGCGCGAAGGTGAGGGTCGCGGAGGCGCAGCCGGCCGGGACCGAGACGGTCTGCGACAGGGTGTCGGTGTGGGTGCTGCCGTAGCCGTCCAGGTAGGCCTTCCAGCTGCCGCTGTGGGCGGGCTCGGAGGTGCCGTTGTCGATCACGCCGGAGCTGGCCGTCCAGGGCGCGGCCGTGCCGGTCTCGAAGCCGCCGTTGCCGATCAGCTGGGCGGCGGTGCAGCCGGTGGCGGGCGGCGGGGTGGTGCCGCCGCCGGTGCCGGTGCTGCCGCCGAGCAGGGCGGTGGTCAGGGCGTCGGCGACCGGGCTGCCCCAGCCGGTGACCTGGTCGTAGCCGGTCTTGGCGGAGTAGTCCTGGTTGGCGCCGCTGGTCACGTCGTGGAAGGCGCTGCCGTAGCCGGCGCCGTTCGCGACCGCGTACAGCCGCGGGCTCGCCTCGCCGAGGGCGGGCTGCCCGGCGGCCTTGGCCTTCTGGTTGAACTGGGCGGCGTAGCCGGCCCACAGCGGCGCGGCCGCGCTGGTGCCGCCGTAGACGTCCCAGGCGCCGCCGCTGTAGATCGCGAAGCCGCTCTGCGGGTCGGCGTTGGAGGCGACGTCCGGGACGGTGCGCATGGTGCCGCTGATGCCGGTGCCGGTCTGCCAGCTCGGCTTGCCGAACACGGTGGAGACGCCGCCGCCGGCGGTGCTCCAGGCGCTCTCCGAGGAGTAGCCGTTGCCGCCGGTGACCTGGAGCTTGGTGCCGCCGACCCCGGTCTGGTGCGGGCTGGAGGCCGGGAAGTCGACCGAGGTGACGCTCGCACCGCTGGCCGAGCGGGTGCAGTCCTTCGAGCCGTCGTCGCCGGAGGCGGAGAAGACGGAGATGCCCTCGGCGGCGGCCTGCTTGAAGGCGTTGTCGACGGCCGTCATCGAGGAGGCGGTGGTGTCCGGCTCGCAGGTGCCCCAGGAGATCGAGATGACCGAGACCTTGTCGTCGGCCACGATCTTGTTGGCCATGTCGATCTCGCCCTGGTCGCTGTTGGGCGCCTCGTAGAGCAGCTGGGTGGCCTTGGGGGCCGCGCCGCGGACGATCTCGCTGTCCAGCTCGACCTCGCCCTCGCCCTGGCCGGGCGAGGAGTCGTAGCCGGCGCCGTCCACCGAGACGGTGGAGACGGCCGGGCCGGTCAGGCCGTACTGGGCGTCGTAGGTGGTCAGGTCCGAGGACTTGTAGCCGTCGAACTCCCAGAGGGCGACCGTGGTGCCGGTGCCGTCGGCGCCGGTCTTGTCCAGGTTGTAGGCGCCCTGGTACTGGGCCGGGGTCATGCCGGTCGGGGTGGCGGTGGCGGCGTTCGGCGCCACCGAGTTCGGCTTGGCGATCCGGCCCTTGCGCACCGCGTGGTTGTCAAGACCGCTCAGGCCCTGGACCACGGAGGCCAGTTCGGCGGGGATCGAGGCGGCGGCGTCGTTGGCGAAGAACGCGCGGTTCAGCTGCGGGTCCAGGTAGGAGCTCTCGTGGGTGCCGAAGGCCTGCGAGATCTGCGCGGCGGTGCCGTGGGCGTTGACCACCTGGCGGTTGGCGCTGACGTCGCCGACGGTCAGGCCCTGGGTGGCCAGGTAGGCCTTGACCTGGTCGACGGACTGCTGGGTGGGCGCGAACCGGGCGCTGAACTGCTCCGGCGTCAGGTACTTGCCGAACTCCGGCGTGCCGGGCGTGGTGACGGCGGTGAGGAAGCGGTCCAGCTGGTCGGTGTTGCGCAGCTTCAGGCTGACGGCCACCGAGATCTGCTGCTCGGCCGGGACGTCACCCTTCTTCTCCGAGTGGGCCACCGCGGGGTTCACGGTGTTCGGCAGGGCGACGCGCGGGGCCGCGTGGGGGGTGGCGGCCTGCGCGGTGGAGACGCCGAGCGAGACGGCGGTCAGCGGCAGGACGGCTATCGCCGCGGCGAGGGCGAGGGAACGGGGGCGCAACGGATCCTCCTCCGGCCGGCTGTGGGGAGCCGGCAAGGGGCAAGGCGCTCCGAGGGGTTCGGGAACGCTGGCTAGAACATGTCAGAGCGGATCGGCGCGGTGGATCATGGTCGGGTAATTCGTTGCTAAAAAACAGTCAACTGTGGAGGCGTGGAAAGCCGGGGATTCCATACAGTGAATGGCCGGAATTACGGCGACGGTCCATACCAATTCGCCGTGCCGGGGCCGGACGTAGAATCGGACCGAGCCGAGGGAGGGCCATGACTGACGTGACACCGGACCCGAGGGACCACCGGCCGCTGCTCGGCGAGCCGACGGCGCTCGACCTGCTGAACACCCGCTGGTCCGGCACGCCCGTCAACGACGCGCTCACCGACGTCGAGCAGTACGGGATCTGGCTCTCCTCCAACGGGCTGAGCGGCCGCTGCACGGCCGACGAGGCCGGGCTGGCGGCGATCCGGCAGACCCGTGAGGCGATCCTGCTGGCCGCCCAGGAGGCCCGCGAGCAGGGCGAGTTGAGCGAGGCCGGGCGGGCCGGGCTGGACGCGGTCCTGGCGTACGGGCGGATCCGGCGGACGGCCGGGCCGGGCGGGGCCGAGGACCGGATCGAGGCCGACCGGCCGGAGTGGCTGGCGCCCTGGCTGGCGGCGGACGACTTCCTCGGGCTGCTCGGGCAAGGCGCCCACCGGGTGAAGCAGTGCGCACACGAGGCGTGCATTCTGCATTTCTTCGACGCCTCGCAGAACGGTCGCCGGCGGTGGTGCCGGATGGCGGTCTGCGGGAATCGGGCGAAGGCGGCGCGGCACTACGTGAAGGCGCGGGGTTAACCGATGACCGAACGAAAGGTCGGCGGACGGGCCGTCCCCGCGCCCCTTCCGGAGCGCGGGGACGGGCGGGCCGGTCAGCCCTCGGCGGGGGCGCCCAGCCAGTTGGTGAGGGCCTCGCGCAGTTCGCCCTGGCCGGGGTCGACGGCGCCCCAGGCGACGTAGCCGTCCGGGCGGATCAGCAGCACGGTGTCGGCCAGCTTGCCGTGCGGGTCGGCCGGGGCGGCCGAGACCAGGCGGTCCGCCCAGGGCGCGGTGGCGGTCAGCTCGTCATTGCTGACCAGCACGAACTTCCCGGCGCGTAGCGCCTCGTAGAGCCGCTCGGGGCCGGCCGTCTCGCCGTCCGCGGGCTTGCTGAGGGCGGTCAGCCGCAGGTCCGGGACGCGCTTGCCGACCTGCGGGTGGGCGCCCTTGGGGGCCGGGTAGGAGATCTCGATGCCGGAGACCATCCGGGCGCCGCGCTCGGTGAGCAGGTCCAGGTGGCCGCCGATCGCGGTGAGCGCCCCGCGCAGGGCGCGGGTGGGGGCGGACTCGGCGAGGGCGATCCGGATCAGGGCGCCGGAGGTGCGCAGCACCGCCTTGCCGACCGGGTGCCGCTCGGTCTGGTAGGTGTCCAGCAGCGCGTCGGTGGCCCGGCCCCGGAGGGCGGCGGCGAGCTTCCAGGAGAGGTTGGCGGCGTCCTGGAGGCCGGTGTTCATGCCCTGGCCGCCGGCCGGGGAGTGGCAGTGGGCGGCGTCGCCGGCCAGGAAGACCCGGCCGGAGCGGTAGTTGGGGGCCTGGCGCTCGTCGCTGTGGAAGGTGGAGCTCCACCGCACGTCGTGCAGGCCGTAGTCCTCGCCCTGGGTGGCCCGGACGATCGCGGTGAGCTGCTCGGGGGTGGGGGTGGCGCCGTCCGGGTACTGCTCGTTGCGGTCCCAGGCGATCACCCGGTACCAGCCGTCGCCGAACGGGGCGACGAAGGAGAAGCCGCTCTTGTTGGCGCCCACGGCGATCGCGTCGGCGGGCTCCCGCTCCAGCCGGACGTCGGCCAGGATCACCGAGTCGACCACGGACTCGCCGGGGAAGGGGATGCCGAGCAGCTCGCGGACGGCGGAGCGGACGCCGTCGGTGCCGACCGCGTAGCGGGCCCGGTGCTCCTGCCCGTCGCCGGTCTCCAGGGTGACGCCCTCGGCGTCCTGGCGCAGCCCGGTGACCTCGGCGCCGCGCAGGACGGTGGCGCCGGCCCGCTCGGCGCGCTCCTGGAGCACCCGTTCGACGTTGTACTGCGGGGTGATCAGCACGAACGGGAAGCGGCTGGGCAGGGTGCTGAGGTCGATGCCGACCTTGTTCAGCATCCTCAGCCCGCTGAGCGGGCGGCCGGTGGCGATGAGTTCCTCGGCCAGGCCCCGGGCGTCCAGCAGTTCCAGGGTGCGGGCGTGCACGGCGAAGGCCCGGGTCAGATTGGACTCGGTGGTGCGCTTCTCCAGGACGGTGACGCCGACCCCGGCGGCGGCGAGGTCGCCGGCCAGCAGCAGTCCGGTCGGTCCGGCGCCGACGATGATCACGTCGGTTTCGGTCGTCGGCTTCACGGCCATGTATCAGCTCCCGTTGTTCGGAGGGCGGTTGGACGCCGTTTCCGGCGCTCTCCCAGCCTCCATCATCGCGGGCGCGGGTGGAGCTGTGAACCGCCGGTCCCCCGGTGGCCGTCGGCCGCCGGGGGACACGGGGGTTTCGGGGGGCCGGCGGGCCCGGTCGGGCCGGCTCAGCCGTGGCGGCGGATCTCCACCGTGCGGAACCGGTTGGCGACGAAGGCGCCGTCGCAGTAGGCCGAGTTGGCGGCCGGGTTGGCGCCGGTGCCGTGCAGGTCGGAGAAGGCGGCGGTCTGGTTGGGGTAGACGCCGCCGGTGAGGTTGAGCGACAGCGAGACGCCGGAGTCCAGCGCGGCCTCGACCAGCAGGGCCTCCACCTCGGGGGAGGTGGTGTAGCCGGAGGCCGTCATGGCGCCCTTCTCGCGGACCGTGGTGCGCAGCAGCTCCACGGCGGCGGCGGCGGACTCGACGGCGACGGCGAAGGAGACCGGGCCGAAGCACTCGGTGCGGAACACCGAGCGGTCGTCCGGCTTGTCGGCGTCCAGCTTGACCAGCGCCGGGGTGCGGAGCGTGGCGCCGGGGAAGTCCGGCGAGACCACCGCGCGCGGGGCGAGGGCGAGTTCGCCGTACTCGCCGCCGGCCGCGGCGGCCGAGCGCTGCAGCACGCCCGGGTTGACCACGGCGCCGAGGATGGCGGCGGCCCGGGCGTCGTCGGAGAGCAGGCCCTCGATGGCGGCGGCGAGGTCGGCGACCACCTGGTCGAAGGACTTGTCGCCCTGGTCGGTGCCGATGCCGCCGCGCGGGATCAGCAGGTTCTGCGGGGTGGTGCACATCTGGCCGGTGTAGAGGGAGAGTGCGAAGGCCAGGTTGCCCAGCATGCCCTTGTAGTCGTCGGTGGAGTCGATCACCACCGCGTTCACGCCGGCCTTCTCGGTGTAGACCTGGGCCTGCTTCGCGTGCTCCTCCAGCCAGTCGCCGAAGGTGGTGGAGCCGGTGTAGTCGATCATCTTGATCTCGGGCCGTACGGCGAGCGTCTGGGCGACGGTGCCGCCCTCGTGCTCGGCGGCCAGGCAGACCAGGTTGGCGTCGAAGCCGGCTTCGGCGAGCACCTCGCGGGCGATCGCGACGGTCAGCGCGAGCGGCAGCACGGCCCTCGGGTGCGGCTTGACCAGCACCGGGTTGCCGGTGGCCAGCGAGGCGAACAGGCCGGGGTAGCCGTTCCAGGTGGGGAAGGTGTTGCAGCCGATCAGCAGGGCGAGGCCGCGCGGGACGACGGTGAACTGCTTGGTCATGACCAGCGGCTCGCGCTTGCCCTGGGGCTTGGTCCAGCCGGCCTGCTCGGGCAGCCGGGTCTGCTCGGCGTACGCGTAGGTGACGGCCTCCAGGCCGCGGTCCTGGGCGTGCGGGCCGCCGGCTTGGAAGGCCATGCCGTAGGCCTGGCCGGTGGTGTGCATGACGGCCTGGGCGAACTCGTGCGAGCGGGCGTTGATCCGGTGCAGGATCTCCAGGCAGACGGCGGCGCGCTGCAGCGGCGAGGCGGCGGCCCAGCCGGGCCGGGCGGCGCTCAGCGCGGCGATCAGCGCGTCCGGCGCGGCGTGCGGGTACGTGATGCCCAGCTCGATGCCGTACGGGGAGGCCTCGCCGCCGACCTGGTCGCCGTCGCCGGGGTGGCCGTCGAGGACGAAGGGCTTGCCGAGCAGCGCGTCGAACGCGGCCTTGCCGTCCGCCGGGCCGCTCTCGCCGTAGGCCTTCGGGAACTCGGGGTACGGGGACCAGTAGTCGCGCTTCGCGGCGGCGGCGAGCGCGGCGTCCAGGGTGGCCTGGTGGCGCTCGACCAGCTCGCCGACGAAGGGGTGGGTGACCGCTGCGGACATCTGTGCGCTCCTCAGGGGGGAGGACGGGACACGTCACAGGGTAACCGAACGATCGGTCGGCTCAAGAGGGTGCAGGGAACGGATTCCGGCCGGGGCGAGGGGGCGCGGAAAACGAAAGGGGGCGCGTCCTCGGTGGACGCGCCCCTCTGCGGGCTTCGGAGTGCTGGTCTACGGCACGCCGAGCTCGAAGATCACGTACCCGGCGTACCAGCCCGAGGCGATCGCGCCCGTCCCCAGTACCGTCGCCAGCACCGGCCAGCTGAGCTTGCGCATCCCCACCGCCAGCGCGATGAACAGCGGGAACGCCGGCAGCAGGTAGCGCGAGACGTTGCCGAAGATGCCCAGGCTGCCGAGCACCGAGACGATCGTGGCCAGGGTGTAGGCGGTCAGCACCAGCGGCGGGCGCAGCCGCACCAGCAGCACGATCAGCACCGGCAGGCTGAACACGATCAGGGTGGCCAGCAGATCCGGCACCGGGAAGGCGAACGGGTAGTCGCTGCGGCCCAGCAGTACCCCGCGGATCGCCTGCCAGGTGCCCTGGCCGCCGTCGAAGTAGTGCAGCCAGGCGTCGTGCTGGATCCGGAAGTAGCCGCCCCACTCGCCGGTCCGCCAGCCCACCCAGGCCACGTAGCCGAGCAGGCCCAGCGGGGCCAGCAGCATCGCGGCCAGCGGGCGCAGCACGCCGCTCTCCCGGCGGTACAGCTCGACCAGCGCGGCCAGGCCGACGGCGCCGATCAGCGCCGCCGCGGTCGGCCGGTTGAGCCCGGCGACCAGGGTGACCGCCCCGGCCGCGACCCACTGCTTGGTCATCACGAAGTAGCAGGCCCAGGCGGCCAGCGCGACGAACAGCGAGTCCGAGTAGATCGCCCACTCGGCGCCCGAACCCGGGGCGATCGCCCAGATCCCGGCCGCGATCACGCCCGCCTTCGCGTGGCCGGACAGCTTCTCCACCACGGCGTAGATCCCGGCGGCGGCGAACAGCGAGGCCAGCACCGAGACCAGCATCCCGGCGCCGTACAGGCCGAGGCCGGTGACGTCCGAGGTCAGCCGCATCATGCCGGGGTAGAGCGGGAAGAAGGCGGCCGAGTTCTGCTCGATGGTGAAGCCGGGCTGGCCGCCCGGGATCGGGATCAGCGCCGGGTGGTAGCCGAACTGGGCGACCTGCTGGTACCACCAGCCGTCCCAGCTGGCCGGCACGTCCCAGGGGTTGGCGCCGCCGCCGAACCGGGCCGGCTTCTTGGCGTAGTCGCCGGCGAAGGAGAGCAGCTTCATGAAGACGGTGAAGCCGACCAGCTTGAGCACCGCGTAGCACCACACGGCCGGGCCGAACCGCACCACCAGTGCCCGGGCGCGCTCCTGCCAGGTGCGCGGGGCGCCCGCCGGCTCCCCGCTGCGCTGGTCGGGCACGTCGGAGGAGACTGCCGGTATTGCGTTCATCAGCTGCGAACCCCAGGCTGCTGGACGTGGACGATCGTCCGCCGAGTCTAGGGCCTGGCCTCCGCGGCTGGTGTGGACCAGCTGGACCCGATCGCGTACGCCGTGGGCGGGCGGACCCGATCGCGTACGCCGTGGGCGGGCGGACCCGATCGCGTATGCCGTGGGGCGGCCGGGGATACTCGGAGGATGGCCGATCACACCACGCGCACCGCCTACACCGTCGAGTCACTGCTCGCGGTGACCGTCGACGTGTTCAACGAGCGCGGATACGACGGCACCTCGATGGAGGATCTCTCCCGGGCGGCGGGGATCTCCAAGTCCTCGATCTACCACCACGTCCGCGGCAAGGAGGAGCTGCTGCGGCTGGCCGTCGGGCGGGCGCTGGACGGGCTGTTCGCGATCCTGGCCGAGCCGGCCGCGGTGACCGGCCCGGCGGTGGAGCGGCTGGAGCACGTGGTGCGGCGCACCGCGGAGGTGCTGCTGGCGGAGCTGCCGTACGTGACGCTGCTGCTGCGGGTGCGCGGCAACACGGCCACCGAGCTGTGGGCGCTGGAGCGTCGGCGGGACTTCGACCACCAGGTGGCGGAGCTGGTGCGGGCGGCCGTCGCGGACGGCGCGCTGCGCGGGGACGTGGAGCCGCGGCTGGCCACCCGGCTGCTGTTCGGGATGATCAACTCGATCGTGGAGTGGTACCGGCCGGGGCTGAAGGCGGCCGACGGGGTCGCGGACGCCGTGGTGCACCTGGCCTTCGACGGGTTGCGGGCCCGGTAGGCGGTCGGTCCGGCGGGCGGGCGGTCGGTCCGGCGGGCGGCCGGGCCGGGGGCGGCTAGTCCGGGGGGACCTGGTCGGTCTCCTCGAACACCAGCATGGTCTGGGTGCCGAGCACCTGCGGGATGGACTGGATGCGGTTGAGCACCAGCTCCCGCAGGGCGTGGTTGTCGGCCGTGTGCACCAGCAGCAGGACGTCGAAGTCCCCGCCGACCAGGGCGATGTGGGCGACCCCGGGCAGTGCCAGCAACTGCTCCCGCACGGTGCGCCAGGAGTTCTGCACGATCTTCAGCGTGATGTACGCGGACGCGCCCTGACCTGCCCGTTCGTGGTCCACCCGGGCGGTGAAGCCGCGGATGATGCCGTCCTCGACCATCCTGGAGATCCGGGCGTACGCATTGGCCCGGGACACGTGCACCCGCTCGGCCACCGAGCGGATCGAGGCGCGGCCGTCCTGCTGCAGCAGCCGCAGGATCGACCGGTCGACCCGATCGAGTCTGGACATCTGTTCAGCCGACATGACCCCCCACCCTCGCCGATTGGACACACTGCCACCAGTCGACCGCCACCCGGGCCGAATGTCCACCACCTTGTCACGCTTCTGGTCAAGATGAACAGACGACCGAACAATCGGTAGGGAGCCCCCGCCACCCATGGAGGTGCCCCGAGATGACCGTTCTCGACCACAGACACCACACCGGAGTGCCCGGCTGGATGCCCGGGGCGACCGCCCCGCGCACCGATCCGGCCCCGCTCCTCCCGGACGTCTCCCCCGTCCGGGTGCTCGGCACCCCCGCGCTGGAGAAGTACGACCCGGCGCTGCTGCGCGAGCTCTACCGGCGACTCGTCGTCGGCCGCCGCTACAACCAGCAGGCCACCACCCTGACCAAGCAGGGCCGGCTCGCCGTCTACCCGGCCTCCACCGGGCAGGAGGCCTGCCAGGTCGCCGCCGCCCTGGTGCTCGGCGAGGACGACTGGCTGTTCCCCAGCTACCGCGACACCCTCGCGGTGGTCTCCCGCGGCGTCGACCCGCTGGAGGCGCTGACCCTGCTGCGCGGCGACGCCCACACCGGCTACGACCCCCGCGCCAGCCGGACCGCCCCGCTCTGCACCCCGCTCGGCACCCAGGCCCCGCACGCCGTCGGACTGGCCCACGCCGCCCGGCTGCGCGGCGAGCCGGTGGTCGCCCTCGCCCTGCTCGGCGACGGCGGCACCAGCGAGGGCGACTTCCACGAGGCGCTGAACTTCGCCGCCGTGCTGCGGGCGCCGGTCGTCTTCCTGGTGCAGAACAACGGCTACGCGATCTCCGTCCCGCTCAGCGCGCAGTCCGCCGCGCCCAGCCTCGCCCACAAGGCCGTCGGCTACGGCATGCCGGGCCGGCTGGTCGACGGCAACGACGCGCCCGCCGTGCACTCGGTGCTCACCGAGGCGGTCGAGCGCGCCCGCGGCGGCGACGGCCCGACCCTGGTCGAGGCGCTGACCTACCGGATCGAGGCCCACACCAACGCCGACGACGCCACCCGTTACCGCACCGAGCCCGAGGTGGACGCCTGGCGGGAGCACGACCCGATCCTGCTGATGGACCGCGCCCTGCGCGAACTGGGCATCCTGGATGACGAGTCGGTCCAGCGGGCGGCCGACGAGGCCGAGGCACTGGCAGCCCGGATGCGGGCCGAGTTCCACGCCGACCCGGAGCTGGACCCGATGGCCCTGTTCGCCCATGTCTACGCCGAGCCGACCCCGCAACTGCGGGAACAGGCAGCCCAGTTGGCAGCCGAGCTGGCCGCCGAAGCCGAGGTGCAGCACTGATGTCCACCGCCTCCCACCCGTCGCCCACCCCCACCCTTGGCGGCGCTGCTGCGCGGCACACCTCTGCTGTCCGCACCGCGTCGATGGCGCAGGCACTCAACTCCGCGCTGCGGGACGCCCTGCGGGAGGACCCGACCGTCCATGTGCTCGGCGAGGACGTCGGCGCGCTCGGCGGCGTCTTCCGGATCACCGACGGGCTCACCGCCGAGTTCGGCCCCGACCGCTGCCTGGACACCCCGCTCGCCGAGGCCGGCATCCTCGGCACCGCGATCGGCATGGCGATGTACGGGCTGCGCCCGGTGGTCGAGATGCAGTTCGACGCCTTCGCCTACCCGGCGCTGGAGCAGCTGTTCTCGCACGTCGCCAAGATGCGCAACCGCACGGCCGGCAAGCTCCCGCTGCCGATCACCGTGCGCATCCCGTACGGCGGCGGCATCGGCGGCGTCGAGCACCACAGCGACGCCTCCGAGGCCTACTACGCCAGCACCCCCGGCCTGCACGTGGTCACCCCCGGGACGGTCGCCGACGCCTACGGGCTGCTGCGCGCCTCGATCGCCTCCGACGACCCGGTGGTCTTCCTGGAGCCCAAGCGGCTCTACTGGGGCAAGGCCGGGTTCGACCCGACGGCGCCGGTCGAGCCGATCGGGAAGGCCGTCCTGCGGCGCACCGGCACCTCCGCCGTGCTGATCACCTACGGCCCCTCGCTGCCGGTCTGCCTGGAGGCGGCCGAGGCGGCGCAGGCCGAGGGCTGGGACCTCGCGGTGCTCGACCTGCGCACCCTGGTGCCCTTCGACGACGAGACCGTCACCCGGCTGGTGCGCTCGCTCGGGCGGGCCGTGGTGGTGCACGAGGCGAGCGGCTTCGGCGGCACCGGCGCGGAGATCGCCGCCCGGATCACCGAGCGCTGCTTCCACCACCTGGCCGCGCCCGTCCTGCGGGTCACCGGCTTCGACATCCCGTACCCGCCGCCGATGCTGGAGCACCACCACCTGCCCGGAGTGGACCGGATCCTGGACGCGGTCGCCCGGCTGCAGTGGGAGGACTGAGGATGATGCCCGTCGTACGGGAGTTCCGGCTGCCCGACCTCGGTGAGGGACTCACCGGGGCGGAGGTGGTGCGCTGGATGGTCGAGGTCGGCGAGGTGATCGCGGTCGACCAGCCGGTGGTGGAGGTGGAGACGGCCAAGGCCGTGGTGGAGGTGCCCTGCCCGTACGGCGGGGTGGTCACCGCGCGGTACGGCGCGGAGGGCGAGGAGATCGCCGTGGGCGCGCCGTTGGTGACGGTCGCGGTGGCTTCGGAGGGTTCCTCGGGGGGGTCCTCGGGGGGTGCTGCCGAGGTTCCGACCGCGCTGTCGGCGGAGGTCGAGCGGCCGTTGGTCGGATACGGGGTCGCCGAGAGCAAGGGCGGGCGGCGGCGTCGGGTGGGTGTTTCCGCTCCGGCTGCCGCTCCGGCGGCGGTCGCTGTCGCTCCTGCTGTGCCTGTTGTGCCTGCTGTGCCTGTCGCGCCTGCTGAGCCCGTCGCTCCTGCGGCTCCGGTCGTGGTGCCGGTGATCTCGCCGTTGGTGCGGCGGCTGGCCCGGGAGCAGGGGGTCGACCTGACCGCGCTCGCCGGGAGCGGGCCGGACGGGCTGATCATGCGGGCGGACGTCGAACGGGCGGTCGCGGCCAAGGTGGCCGCTCCGGTGGGTGCGGCTACGGTTCCGGGTGATGTCGCGGGTGCTGTCCCGGGTCTTGTGCCGGCCGGGGAGGACGGCGTCGTCCCGCTGCGCGGGCTGCGCAAGGCGGTGGCCGAGAAGCTCAGCCGCAGCCATCGGGAGATTCCCGCCGCGACCTGCTGGGTGGACGCGGACGCCACCGAACTGATGGCACTGCGGCGGCAGTTGAACGCCTCGCCGGGGCCGAAGGTGAGCGTGCTGGCGCTGCTCGCCCGGATCTGCACGGTGGCGCTGGCGCGCTTCCCCGAGCTCAACTCCAGTGTGACCGAGGACGGTTCGGGCATCATCCGGCATTCGGCGGTGCACCTGGGCTTCGCGGCGCAGGGGGAACGCGGACTGGTCGTCCCGGTGGTCCGGGACGCCCACACCCGCAGCACCGAGCAACTCGGCGAGGAGCTGGGCCGGTTGACCGAGGCGGCGCGCAGTGGATCGCTCACCCTGTCCGAACTGACCGGCGGCACCTTCACGTTGAACAACTACGGGGTGTTCGGCGTGGACGGCTCCACCCCGATCCTCAACCACCCCGAGGCGGCGATGCTCGGGGTCGGCCGGATCGTGGCCAAACCCTGGGTGCACGGTGGGGAGTTGGCGGTGCGCGAGGTGACCCAGCTGTCGTTCACCTTCGACCACCGGGTCTGCGACGGCGGGACGGCGGGCGGGTTCCTGCGGTTCGTGGCGGACTGCGTCGAACAGCCGGGAATGCTGCTGCGGCAGCTGTGAGCGGGCCGGAGCGGGACCGCTCCGAGCAGGGCGGGGTCGCCCTGGGTGTGCTGCTCGGCACTCAGGGCGACCACCGATCGAGTGAGAGTAGCGCGTTCCCGGGCCGGCCGTCCGGGCTTCGCGTGATTTGTCGGATGAGCAGTTCGGGCGTGCCACGCTGCCTAGGCATCAGCAGAGACCAGCCAGGTGGTGGCGCAGGTCGGCCGGAGGCGAAACGATTCTCTTGGGTACTCGAAACGCTGCGGTGAAGTCCCGCAGAACACTCCTGATCCGCACCGGGCACGGCTCGGCGCAGGCCGCCTCCGTGCCGGGCCTGCCGGCGGCCCCGCCGGTGCCGGCGGCGGACGACTTCCCGACCGGTCCGGTCCGGCCGGCCGCGCCTGACGCGCCGGTCGGGTCCGTTGCGGCGGTCGTGGCCGCGCCGGTCGTGACGGCCGGCGCGGAGCCCGTACGGCCGCCGATGCCGCTGGACCCGCCCGACCTGCCGCCGGTTCTCTCGCCGGTCGTGCCACCGGGCCTGCCGCCGGTCGTGCCGCCCCCGCCCACCGAGCCGCCGGCCGTCCCCGCGCCCAGCTACCCGGCGCCGCCCTCGACCACCGGCACCGCGCCCTCCTTCCAGCCGCTGTTCGCCGATGCCCCGAGCCTCAACTGGGCTGGCCCCGGCGACAGTTGGAGCGACGCCTGGGCGGCGCAGCCAGCCGCCCGGCCGCACCCGGCGCTACCGTCCGCCGCGCCGGTCCCCGGCCCGCAGCCGACCGTGGTGCCGATCGCCGCCGCATCCGGAGTCGAACTCCCGCTCACCGCACGGGACATCGAGCTGATCCGGGCCAGCCTCGCGGTGGTCGAGCCGGTCGCCGACCGGGCCACCGCGCACTTCTACGCCCTGCTCTTCCTGCACCACCCCGAGGTCCGCTCGCTCTTCCCCGCCGCCATGGACGTCCAGCGCGACCGGCTGTTCCGCGCCCTGCTGGCCGCGGCCCGCGGCGCCGAGGACCCGGCGGCGCTGCGCACCCGGCTGAGCGCGCTCGGCCGCGGCCACCGCCGCTACGGCACCCTGACCGGCCACTACGCCCCGGTGGGGGAGTGCCTGGTGCAGGCGCTGGCCCGGTACGCGGGCGGCCGCTGGGACGCCGAGACCGAACTGGCCTGGCGCCGCGCCTACCGGCTGATCTCCACCCTCATGATCGAGGCTGCCGAGGAGGCCGCCCGCACCTCGCCGCCCTGGTGGCAGGGCGAGGTGGTCGGGCACGAGCACCGCACCCGGGACGTCGCGGTGCTCACCGTCCGCCCGGACCAGGCCTACCCGTTCCGGGCCGGGCAGTACTGCAGCCTGGAGACGCCCTGGTGGCCGCGGGTCTGGCGGCACTACTCCTTCGCCTCCGCGCCCCGCCCGGACGGGCTGCTGTCCTTCCACGTCAAGGCCGTCCAGGCGGGCTGGGTGAGCAACGCGCTGGTGCACCGGGCCGCCCCCGGGGACGTGCTGCGGCTGGGCCCGGCGACCGGCTCGATGACCGTCGACCACACCGCCGGCACCGACCTGCTCTGCCTCGGCGGCGGCACCGGCATCGCGCCGATCCGTGCCCTGGTCGAGGAGGCGGCCGAGCACGGCCCGTCCGGGGGCAGCGTCGAGGTGTTCTACGGGGCCCGCCGCGCCGACGGCCTGTACGAGCTGGACGCGCTGCGCGAGCTGGCCGGGCGGCTGCCCTGGCTGACCGTACGGCCCGTGCTGTCCGGCACCGGTCCGGCCGAGGGCGTGCTGACCGGTGAACTGCCCGAGGTGGTGGGCCGGTTCGGCCCGTGGGATGGGCGGGAGGCGGTGCTCAGCGGCCCGCCCGCGATGGTCCGGCGGGGGGTCGGGGTGCTGCTGCGGGCGGGCCTGCCGGCCGAGCGGATCCGGCACGACCTGGTCGGCGAACTGGCGGCGGGATAGCGGCCGGGCCAGGGACGGGGGAATCAGCCGAGGTCGGGCGCGAGGAGCGCGCGGATGCCCTCGATGTTGGCCGCGAGGTACGCCCGCAGCCGGGGCGGGACGACGTTCACCGAGGTCACGCCCTCGCGGGTGAACGGCAGCCGGACCACCTCGTACTCGCCGTTCGGGTCCGTCACCTCGGGCCCGTGCCGCCGGCTGAGGTCCATCGAGGCCAGCCGGCAGACGAAGAAGTGCTGCACCTTGACCCCGTGCGGGTGCAGCAGGGTGCCGTCGTCCATGGGGGTCCCCCCGCCCGGAGGGTGGGGGAGGTTGTGGCTGATGGTGTCGACGAAGGCGGGCACCACGTCCACCACCTTGCCGCCGAGTTCCTCGTCCACCTCGCGGTGCAGCGCCTCGACCACCGTGCGGTCCTCGCGCTCGACCCCGCCGCCCGGGGTGATCCAGTACGGGTGCGGTGCCCCGGGCCGGACCCGCCGGATCAGCACGATCGAGGCCGGGCCGTGCGGGTCGTCCGGGTCCAGCTCCAGCAGGATCGCCCGCGCGGTCCGTTTGACCACCGGGCGCGGCGGCGGGGTTCGGTTGTCGGGGCCCATGGCGACCTCCGGGGCTGGAGCGTTGTGCGGGAGTCTCCCGCGCGGGGCCGGGGTCGAAACGCCGACCCGGTCGGTGCGTCCGTTCGGGGCCTCGCTGTGCTTCCATGGTCGACCATCGGGCGCAGACCGACCGGCCGGCCGGTCGCCCGCCAACTCCGCCAGGAGGTGGGGGCGATGGGCCGGTCGGTCGCGCTCCGACGTTCACCGTTCGGCTTCTGAACCCCCCGTTCCGTCTCCGCGCGCTCCTTGCCGGGCCTGATGATCCCCCTCGTTCACCCTTTGAAAAAGCACCCCTTGTCCACCACACGCCCAAACGTGGACGATGAGGAGCGAACGTGGATTGCTTGCATAAAACCGTCGAAAGCATGCCCGGCCGCCGGTGGAACCCTCATCTCCACACCGAGGCCGGACAGAAGAGAGGCACAGGCGCCATGCAGCACAGCACAGTCCAGGGACACCTGGTGATGAACCTCGTGGTCTCGCCCGACCTGTCCTTCAGCATCGTGGTGGACCTGGCGTACGAGGCCGGCGATCCGTACGCGATCCGGTGCACCTTCCACCTGCCCGGCGACGCCCCGGTCACCTGGGTGTTCGCGCGCGAGCTGCTGCTGGACGGCCTCAGCGGCCCGTCCGGCGAGGGCGACGTGCACATCCACCCGGTCGGCGAGGAGCTCTCGGAGGTCCGCATCGCGCTGCACTCCCCCCACGGGGACGCGCTGCTGAGCGCCCCGACGCCCCCGCTGCTCGCCTTCCTGGCGCGCACCGACCGGCTGGTCCCGATGGGCCAGGAACTCATCGGCCGGGAGCTCGACGCCCAACTCGCGGACATCCTGCGAGGGTGCGACGCGGGGTGAGCGCCCGGGGTGCGACGAAGGGGCCCGTACCCGGTGGACCACCCGGGTACGGACCCCTTTCGCGTCCGCGTGCGACACCGCGCACGACGGTGTCAGTCGTCGTCCAGGGCCAGGTGCAGGCCCCAGGAGACCAGGCTGATGATCAGCGAACCGACCAGCGCGGAACCGAAGTTGACCACGTGGAAGTCCAGTTCCAGCCTGGTCGACGCCCAGGAGGTGAGCAGCAGCATCAGAGCGTTGATCACGAAGGTGATCAGGCCCAGCGTGAGGATGAACAACGGGAACGAGAACAGCTTGACCACCGGCTTGATCAGCCAGTTGATGAGCCCGAAGACGACGGCGACGCCGAGCACCGTCAGCGTCTTGTGCTGCCAGTCGGCCTTGCCCTCGGCGAGTTGGATGCCGCTGACGATCCAGGCGGCGACCCAGATGGCCGCCGCGTTGATCAGTGTTTTGATGACGAAACCCTTCATGCCGCCCAAGCCTGACAGGCGCCCCGGCCCGGGGGAAGCTCCCCTAGGAGGAGCTGGTGTTGAATGCCCCTGGTCCGGGAGGTGGACGGAACGGGCCCGAAGGACGGGTGCGGCGGGTCCGGCCCGGTGTGACGGGTGCGGCGAGTGTGACGGGTGCGGCGGGTTCGCCGGGCGTGACGGGTGAAGGAGGACGGCAGCGGTGAAGATGTTCCGGCTGGACGAACTGGACGCCGAGCGGGCGGCCAATGACGGCGCGTACCTGCGGTTCCTGCGCGAACCCCGGATGTCCGCCGGCCTGTACGCGCTCTCCCCCGGCGACACCGACACCCAGACCGCCCACGACCAGGACGAGATCTACCAGGTGATCAGCGGCCGCGCCGAGCTGACCGTCGGCGCCGAGACCACCACCGTCGCACGCGGCACCGTGGTGTACGTCCCGGCCGGCACCCCGCACCGCTTCCACCACATCACCGAGGACCTGCGGGTCCTGGTGGTGTTCTCCCCGCCGGAGGACTGAGCGCGCCGCACGCGTCGTAGGGTCGGTCGCATGACCCGCAGCCTCACCGACGAGCTCTGGACGTCGATCGAGCCGATCTACGCCGAGATCCTCGCCCACCCCTTCATCGGCGGCCTCACCGACGGCACCCTGCCGCGCGAGGCCTTCCGCCACTTCGTCGTCCAGGACTCCCACTACCTGCGCGACTACGCCCGCGCGCTCGCCGTCTGCGCCGCCAAGGCGCCCGGCGAGGCCGACGTCCGGGCCTTCGCCGACGACGCGGTCGGCGCGCTCGCCGCCGAGCAGGGCATGCACGCCGAGTTCCTGACCGCCTTCGGCGGCACCGCCGAACAGGCCGCCGCCGAACCGGTGCTGCCCACCACCCGGGCCTACACCAGCTACCTGCTGGCCACCGTCTACGGCGGGTCCTTCGCCGAGGCGCTCGGCGCGGTGCTGCCCTGCTACTGGATCTACGCCCGGGTCGGCGAGGCGCTGCTCGCCCAGGGCTCCCCCGACCCGCTGTACGCCAAGTGGATCGCCACCTACGGCGACGAGGCCTTCCAGGCCGTGGTGCGCCGGGTGCTGGCGCTCACCGACCGGCTCGGCGAGGAGCTGTCGGCGGCCGAACGGCGCCGGGTGGTCGAGCACTTCGGGACCACCTCGCGCTACGAGTGGATGTTCTGGGACGCCGCCTGGCGCGGGGAGCGCTGGCCGGTCTGACCCCGCCCCCCGCCGTTTCTCGGGGGTCTTCCCGGGGGTGCGGATCGGGGTGATCTAGGGGTTCTCTCCGGGCCGCCGGCCCTCGTTCCGGCGCCTGCGCCCCCGTACGATCGAAGCATCGGAAGCAAGCGGGATGCGGCCACCGGACGGCAGCCGGCCCGAGGGGAGAAGAGGAACCGACATGGCTGAGCTCTGGAAGTCGCTGCCCTCCTGGGTGCGCAACATCGTCATCCCGGTGCTGGTCCTGGTACTGGCCTGGAACATCATCGCCTTCGTGTTCGGTGTGGTCGGCGCCCTGCTGAGCATCGTGATCAAGCTGCTGGTGGTCGTCGGCATCGCCGCCGCCGTGGTGATCCTGGTCAAGAAGGCCGCCAAGAGCTGACCCCGCTCCGCCCGCCGCGCGGAGCACTTCCGAAGGCCCGGCACCCCGTCCGCGGGGGCCGGGCCTCGGCGTATCCGCGGCCCGTTCCCCGACGGTTCCGTCCGGAGAGCGTCTGGACCTGCGGCGATCGGCTCGCTACCGTGTTGGGCGTCATGTGCAGGCAACACCGCCTGCGACGCGGGAGCTCGGAGCACCGGGCTGAGAGGACGCTGACCGGGACCGTCGACGGACGGACCGACGGCTGCGTCGACCGCAGGAACCTGGACCGGGTAATGCCGGCGTAGGGAGTAGAGGTCAGATGACCACGTTCGAAGCACAGCCGCAGCCTGCCCAGAGCGCCCCCAGCAGCGAGCGCACCGGGTACCCCACCCCGGCCTGGCGCAAGGCCTACCGCGACGGATCCCGCCCCGACCTGCGGGTCCCGTACCGCGAGGTGCAGCTCACCAACGGCCGGACCGTCCCGCTGTACGACACCTCCGGCCCGTACACCGACCCGGCGTACGAGCCCGACGTGCGGCGCGGCCTGCCCGCCCTGCGCGACGCCTGGATCCGCCAGCGCGGCGACGTCGAGGAGTACGACGGCCGCGAGGCGCGCCCCGAGGACGACGGGATCAAGCACACCTCCCCGCGCGGCGGCGACCTGCGCAACCTGGACGCCGTCTTCCCCGGCCGCCCGCGCCGCCCGCTGCGCGGCCGCGGCGGCGTCGCCGTCACCCAACTCGCCTACGCCAAGCGGGGCGTGGTCACGCCGGAGATGGAGTTCGTGGCCCTGCGCGAAGGCCTGGAGCCCGAGTTCGTGCGCGACGAGGTGGCCCGCGGCCGGGCCGTCATCCCGGTCAACGTGAACCACCCCGAGGTCGAGCCGGCCATCATCGGCACCAACTTCCTGGTGAAGATCAACGCCAACATCGGCAACTCCGCCGTCACCTCCTCGATCGAGGAGGAGGTGGAGAAGATGACCTGGGCCACCCGCTGGGGCGCCGACACCGTCATGGACCTCTCCACCGGCCGCAACATCCACACCACCCGCGAGTGGATCCTGCGCAACTCCCCCGTGCCGATCGGCACCGTGCCGCTCTACCAGGCCCTGGAGAAGGTCGACGGCAAGGCCGAGGAGCTCAGTTGGGAGGTCTACCGCGACACCGTCATCGAGCAGTGCGAGCAGGGCGTCGACTACATGACCGTCCACGCCGGCGTGCTGCTGCGGTACGTCCCGCTCACCGCGCGCCGCAAGACCGGCATCGTCTCGCGCGGCGGCTCGATCATGGCGGCCTGGTGCCTGGCACACCACCAGGAGAACTTCCTCTACACCAACTTCGAGGAACTCTGCGACATCCTCGCCACCTACGACGTCACCTTCTCGCTCGGTGACGGCCTGCGCCCCGGCTCCATCGCCGACGCCAACGACGAGGCGCAGTTCGCCGAACTGCAGACCCTCGGCGAGCTCGGCCGGATCGCCCGCGAGCGCGACGTCCAGGTGATGATCGAGGGCCCGGGCCACGTCCCGATGAACAAGATCAAGGAGAACATGGATCTCCAGAAGGAGATCTGCGACGAGGCGCCGTTCTACACCCTCGGCCCCCTCACCACCGACGTCGCCCCCGGCTACGACCACATCACCTCGGGCATCGGCGCCGCCATGATCGCCTGGTGGGGCACCGCGATGCTCTGCTACGTCACGCCCAAGGAGCACCTGGGCCTGCCCAACCGGGACGACGTCAAGACCGGCGTGATCACCTACAAGATCGCCGCCCACGCCGCCGACCTCGCCAAGGGCCACCCCGGCGCCCAGGCCTGGGACGACGCCCTCTCCGACGCCCGCTTCGAGTTCCGCTGGGAGGACCAGTTCAACCTGGCCCTCGACCCGGAGACCGCCCGCGCCTTCCACGACGAGACCCTCCCCGCCGAACCCGCCAAGACGGCCCACTTCTGCTCGATGTGCGGCCCGAAGTTCTGCTCGATGAAGATCTCCCAGAAGATCCGCGACGAGCACGGCGACGGCTCCACGGCCGTCACCGGCGACTTCGACGCCGAGGCGCTGGCCGGCATGGCGGAGAAGTCCGCCGAGTTCGCCGCCCAGGGCAACCGGGTCTACCTCCCCCTGGCCGACTGACTCACCCGCGGCCGAGCGCCGTCCCGATCGACTCGGGACGGCGCTCCGTGGTCCGCCGTCCGGTGCCCGCCCCGGGCCTCCCCCGTGGGGCCGGGGCGGGCACCGCGCCGTTTCAGCTGGTGGCGTCGGCGGCGTCCTGGGGGTACCAGCGGAGTTCGACGGTGTTGCCGTCCGGGTCCTGGACGTAGAGGGAGGTGGCGGTGCCGCGGGCGCCGTAGCGGGGGCCGGGGCCGTCGAGGACGGTGAAGACGCCCGAGTCGACGACCTCCTGCCAGTCGAGGGGTTCGACGGTGAGGCAGATGTGGTCGACGTTGGACTCGTGGCGGGGGCGGTGGAACAGGTCGATGATCGTCTCGGGGCTGACCCGGACGGAGGGGAAGGAGACCTTGCCGGCCCGCCACTCGTCGACCCGGACCGGCTCCAGGCCGAGGAGGCCGGTGTAGAAGGCGAGCGACCGCTCGATGTCGGCGACGTTGAGGACCAGGTGGTCGAGGGCGACGACGCGCATGGTGATCGGCTCCGGTGGTGTGGGTTCGCTGGTGACGGGGTCAACGATCCTCCGACCCGGAGCGATCATCAATGGCGGATCACCGTACGATCGTTGAGCAGGACTAAACGATGCGGGAACGGTGCGTGGTTCGAGGGGGCGGCATGCTGGAGCGGCTGGAGACCGAGGTCTTCCTCGCGCTCGCCGGGGAACTACACTTCGGCCGGACCGCGGAGCGGCTGGGCCTGAGCACCGGCCGGGTCAGTCAGGTGGTCCAGCGGCTGGAACGCCGGATCGGCGCCCCGCTGTTCGAGCGCACCAGCCGGTCCGTCCGGCTCACCCCGGTCGGGCGGCAGCTGGCCGGGGACCTCGCCCCGGTGGTGGCCGCGATGGAGGAGGCGGTGCGCCGGGCGGTGGACGCCGGCCGGGGGGTGACCGGTGAGCTGCGGGTCGCGTTCCTCGGGGAGTGGACGGCGCCGGTGCTGCTCAGGGCGGTCGCGCTGTTCGGCGAGCGGCACCCGGACTGCCGGGTGGACGTCCGGGAGGTGCAGCTCTCCAACTCCCGTTCCAGCCTGGAGGACGGCTCGATCGACGTGCTGGTCGCCTCCCACCCCTTCGACGGCATGGCGCTCGGCCCGGTCCTGCTCACCGAGCAGCGCGCCCTGGCGGTGCCGGCCGGGCACCCGCTGGCCGCCGAGGAGTCGGTGTCGCTCGAAGTGCTCGGCGACCACCCGGTGGTCCAGTACCCGTCCATGACCTCGATCGGCTTCAAGCGGGACCGCACCCCCGACCGCACCCCGTCCGGCCGCCCCGTCCCCAAGGGCCCCTCGGGCAGCACGTTCTCCGAGATGCTCAGCCTGGTCGCGATGGGCCGCGGAGTCCTTCCCGTCGGCCAGCACTGCCGCCACTACTACCCCCGCCCCGACCTCGCCTACGTCCCCATCCACGACGCCCCGCCGATCCGGCGCGGCCCGGTCTGGCTCCCGGCCAACACCACCGAGCGCGTCCGCGAGTTCATCCGCGCGGCGGCCGAGGTGGCGGCCGCGGTGGACGTCCGGCTGGACGGGGAGGAACGCGCGGCCCCGGAGGCGCCGTACACGCCCCGGCCGGCGACCGGGTTCTGAGGAGCCGGCTGCCTGGCAGCGGTCCCGGATCCGGCTGCGCGGCGGCAGTCCCGGGGCGTCGTCCCCGGGGGCGGCTCAGCCGACGTCGTCCGGGCCGGTGAAGTCGGGCGGGGTGTAGCCCGGGCCGGTGAAGTCGGGCGGGGTGAAGGCGGCGGGGCGGGAGGTGCGGCCCTCGGGGTCGGTGATGCCGTCGGGGCCGGGGCTGGTGAAGGCCGGCGGGCTGTAGCCGGGGCTGGTGAAGTCCGGGCTGGTGAAGCCGGGGGCCGGGCGGCCGGGGACGGCGGGCAGCTGGGCGTGGAGGTACGGCAGCAGGCCGCGTTCGCGCAGGGCGGTGCGCCATTCGGTGCGGGCGGCGGTGAGTTCGGCGACGAGCTCGGGGTCGGTGCCGGCCGGGACGGCGGCGGCGCCGTCGCGTATGGCGGTGAGCAGCAGGCCGATGATGCCGACGGCCATGGCGGCGACGCCGGCGGCGAGCGCGACCCAGCCGGCGGTGACCATCGAGCGGCCGAGGGTGAGGCCCGAGTCGGTGGCGCGCAGCAGGTAGCCGACCAGCAGGAGGACGAGTGCGGCGGCCCAGGCGAGGATCGGGGTGAGCACGGTGAGGACGGGGAACAGCCCGGCGCCGCCGTTGGCGGAGCGCAGCTGGCTGAGCAGTCCGGGGGCGTACGGTTCGACGTCGGCGGGCGGCGGGGGTGTGGCGCGCAGGCTCTCGCGCAGCGCGGTGTAGTGGGCGTACTCGGTGGCGGCCGCGGTGTTGATGCGGTCGGCGTCGCGCAGGGCGAGGACGCGGAGCTGGTCGGTGGTGAGCGCGCCAGGGGCGCGCAGGGCGGTGAGGACGGTGCGGTCGCGCAGGGCTTCGCCGAGGAGGCGCTCGTACTCCGGGCGGTCCTCGGCGAGCAGCGGTGGGGGGTTGGACATGGGGACCCCGTTCATGCGGACCCCGGTCGGCGGCGAGGAGGCGGGACCGCATCGGGGACGCGGGACACCCTCAGGGCGCCGGGGCGGGCGCGGAGGCGGGCCGCCGGACGGGCGGCCGGGTGTGGTGTGCCTCATGGTAGGGGCGGGTGCGGCCGTGCTGACAGTCGGTTTCCGGAATTTCGCGCCCCGGGCCGCGCGCGTGCAGGGGCGTGCGCGCCGGGAACAACTGTTCCAGTGACGGTCCCGAACTGCTCCGGCGCCGGTCCCGAATTGACCGAAGGTCAGATCGGCAGCCGCGCGACCAGCAGCCGGCCCTCCATGGTGACCCCGCCGTCCATCGCCACCGCCAGGTCGTCCGCGTACACGTACGGCCCCGGGATGTGCGGCGGCTGCCCGTCGTCCGCGTGCACCGCGCCGGTGAGGTACGGGATCGGGCTGTGCCCGTGCACGATCCGGGAGCCGCCGAAGGTGTCGAGCAGCTCGTGGACGGCCGTCGGCCCGGCGTCGCCGCGGAAGGCGAAGCGCTTGGTGAAGCGGCGGAAGCAGTCCCACCACTCGTCCACGCTGCCGTCGGCGAGCAGGCTGTGCACCGCGTCGTTGACGTCGGGGATGGACTCGCCGTACTCCAGGTACGCGGTGGTGTCGGAGTGCAGCAGCAGGTGCCCGTCCTCCAGGCCCATGGCGGGCAGCCGGGAGAGCCAGCTGATGTGGTGGGCCTCCAGCCGGTCCAGGTCGTTCTGCTGGCCGCCGTTGAGCCGCCAGGCGGCGAGGAAGGAGGCGGTGCCCGCGGTGGACTGGACGGGCTCGTCGCCGTACCTGGCGGCGCCGAGGAAGAGCAGTTCGTGATTGCCCATCAGGGCGCGGCAGTAGCCACCGGCGGCGGCGGCCTCGGCGGCGAGCTGCATGACCAGGTCGATGACGCCGATGCCGTCCGGGCCGCGGTCGGTGAAGTCGCCGAGGAACCAGATCCGGGCGCGGCCGGCCGACCAGTGGCCGTCGGCGTCGATCAGGCCCTGGTGGTGCAGTTCGGTGCGCAGTTCCTCGAGGTAGCCGTGCACGTCGCCGACGACGTAGACCGGGCCGGGCGGCTCGCCGGGGCCGGGGGCCGGGTACGGGTAGGTCGGCGCGGCGGGGTCGGGCAGCGGCGGACCGAGTTCGATGGTCGGCGGGTCGTCGCGGTCGGCGAGCTGGTCGGTGAGCTGCCCCGGGTGCTGCTCGGTGAGCTGGAGGGCCGGGGAGGGCTGGTCGGGCAGGGTGGGCTCGTAGCCGGGGTGCTCCTGGGACTCGTACCCGGAGTGGTCCTGGGCGTCGTAGCCGGGGTGGTCCTGGGCGTCGTAGCCGCCCTCGTAACCGCCCTGTCCCTGGCCCTGTGCCTGGCCCTGTCCATGGCCCTGTCCCTGGCCCTGGGGGGAGAACAGCGGTGACTGGTCGGCCGGCCCCTGGTCGGTGCCGACCGCCTGGGCGTGCACGGTGTGTCCGTGTCCCTGGCCGTCGGGCCAGTGCTGCTCCAGGTAGCGGGCGCCGCCGTAGCCGCTGTAGGTCTCCGCTTCGTACGGGGTGTTCTGGTAGCCCGGGGCGGGCTCGGGTTCGTAGTAGGTGCCGTACGGCAGCACGTCGAGGTCCGGCTGGTGGCGGGGGCCTGAGTGGGGGTGCTCAGGTCCGGGGAAGCGGTCCTCGGGTGTCATTCGCCCATCATAGGAAGACCACTCTCCCGCCGTCGTCACCTGGTGGGTATCCAATCCTCCGGAGCGTCAGCCGGGCGGTCCCGCAAGGTCCGTTTTGTCCCGGCTCGGTAGGGTCTCGTGGGGTCTCGCCGCCGTGGTGGGGGCTTCTCAGGGGGCCTCCGGGGGCCTCTCGGGGGGGTGTCCCGGGCTTCCCGGAGGGCTTCCGGGGGGGCGTGGCGCGGGCTTTCCGCGCGGGGCGGGTGAGGTCCGGGCCTCACCCGCCCCCTACACCTCGCCCGGCGGCCGGGGCGGGCTGACGGTGGTGCGCGGGCTCCGTCGCTGGGAGGAGGCGCGGACGATCAGCTCGGTCGGCATCAGGGTGCCGGGCGGCGGCCCGGTGCCGGCGGTGCGGAAGCGCGGTGGGAAGAGCCGGGCGATGTCCACGCCCGTCCCGGAGTCGACTCCCTCGATGGCGTCGATGAGCAGGTTGACGACGGTGGTGCCGATCTTGCGCGGCTTGAGCGAGAGGGTGGTGATCGGCGGTTCGGTGGTCGCGTAGACGTCGCTCTCGCTGCAGCAGACCAGCAGCAGGTCGTCGGGCACCCGCAGGCCGTACCGGCGGGCGGCGGCGAGCAGGTCGGTGCCGTTGGGGTCGAACAGGCCGTACACGGCGTCCGGGCGGTCCGGGCGGGCGAGCAGCCGGTCGGCGGCGACGGCTCCGGCGGCCGGGTCGTGGGCCGGGTAGGCCTCGTACACCGGCTCCTGGCCGACCTTGGCGCACCAGCCGAGGTAGGCCTCGGTGGAGAGCCGGGTGTAGGTGTCGGTGCTGGTTCCGGTGAGCAGGCCGATCCGGCGGGCGCCCGCTTCGGAGAGGTGGTCGAGGATGCCGAGCACGGCGGCCTCGTGGTCGTTGTCGACCCAGGCGGTGACCGGGCAGTTGCCGGGCTTGCCGTCGCTGACCACCGGCACGCCGGACCGGTACAGCTCGCTGACCAGGGGGTCCTGGTCGGGCGGGTCGATCACCACGGTGCCGTCCAGGGCGATGTTGCCCCAGACATCGTGGCGGGAGGAGGCGGGCAGCACCACCAGCGCGTAGCCGCGGCCGAGGGCGGCGCTGGTGGCGGCCCGGGCCATCTCGGCGAAGTACGCGAACTCGGTGAAGGTGAAGGGTTCTTCGCCGTACGTCGTGACGGTCAGTCCGATCAGGCCGGACCGTCCGGTGCGCAGGGTGCGGGCGGCCGCCGAGGGGCGGTAGCCGAGGCGCTCGGCGACCTCGCGCACCCGGCTGCGGGTCTCGTCGGGTAGGCGGCCCTTTCCGTTCAGCGCATCGGAGACGGTGGTGATCGACACTCCGGCGGCTGCTGCCACATCCCGGATGCCGGCCCGCTCCAGACGCCGTGAGGTGGTGGGCCGCCGACCGCTCTGGTTGGCTGCTGCTGTCATGGCGGACCGATCGTATGGCTCCTGCCAAGGGTCTGTGACCGGCGCATCGGGAGCCTTCGGAGATACGTTTCTCCAAGAGTGATCCCGGGTGCGCCCCTTCGATACCCTCCTGAAACCAGCCGACTTACCTCTGACATGTGCCAAAGGAACCGGGCAGAATGGCTGATCTGCGCCTGTCACCCGTCCGGGCATCTCACTCCTACGGGTGAGGGTGGTCGGTATCGTGCAAGACACCCGACCGGGGTGGTCCGGGCGCGCCCCGCGATCCCGGGGGCGCAGCCGGGTCCCGGGGTGCGGCGGCGATCCCGACCGTACGAGGGCGGGCCGACCGGCAGAGACACGAAGGAGTACGACCGTGAGCAGTGGTACCTCAGCGCAGGGCCCGCGCCTGCGCCCGAGCCTGGACGGCATCCCCACCTACAAGCCCGGCAAGCCGGCCGGCGCCGACGCCTACAAGCTGTCCTCGAACGAGAACCCGAACGACCCGCTGCCCGGCGTCCTGGAGGCGGCGGTCGCGGCGGCCGGCTCGTTCAACCGCTACCCGGACATGGGCGTCAGCGAGCTGACCGCCGTCCTCGCCGAGCGCTTCGGCGTGCCCACCGAGCACATCGCCCTCGGCACCGGCTCGGTCGGCGTCGCCCAGTCGCTGGTGCTGGCCACCGCCGGCCCGGGCGACGAGGTGATCTTCGCCTGGCGCTCCTTCGAGGCCTACCCGATCATCACCCAGATCGCCGGCGCCACGCCCGTGCCCGTCCCGCTCAAGGCCAACGGCGACCACGACCTGGACGCGATGCTCGCCGCCGTCACCCCCGACACCCGGCTGATCTTCGTCTGCAACCCCAACAACCCCACCGGCAACGTGATCCACCGCGCCGAGCTGGAGCGCTTCCTGGACGCCGTCCCCGGCGACGTCCTGATCGTCGTCGACGAGGCGTACATCGAGTTCATCCGCGACCCCGAGGTGCCCAACGGCATCGACCTCTACCGCGACCGCCCCAACGTCTGCGTGCTGCGCACCTTCTCCAAGGCGTACGGCCTGGCCGGCCTGCGGGTCGGCTTCGCGATCGCCCACGAGCCGGTCGCGGCCGCCCTGCGCAAGACCGCCGTCCCGTTCGGCGTCAGCCAGCTCGCCCAGGACGCCGCCGTTGCCTCGCTGCGCGCCGAGGAGGCGCTGCTGGTGCGGGTGGAGGCGCTGGTCGGGGAGCGCGACCGGGTCGTCTCCGGGCTGCGCGCCCAGGGCTGGGACGTCCCGGACTCGCAGGCCAACTTCGTCTGGCTCGGGCTCGGCGAGCGCTCGGCGGACTTCGCCGCGGCCTGCGGCGAGGCCGGGGTGATCGTCCGGCCGTTCCCGGAGGGCGTGCGGATCTCGATCGGCGAGGCCGAGGGCAACTCGATCTTCCTGGCGGTGGCGGAGGCCTTCCGCAAGGAGATCGAGGGCTGAGGTCCGTCGGGCTTCCCGTTCTTTCCGTTCTCTCCGTTCTTCCGATTGTTCCTGTTCTTCCTGCCGTTCCCGTTCTTTCCGTTCGCAGGGGCGCCCTCCGTGAGGGGTGCGCCCCTGCGGCGTTCCGGTGCCCGGGGGCTGGGGGACGGGAGTGGTTTTCTGAGGAAACCCTCCCGGATGACCGGGGATCGCTGGGAGAGCGCTGGGAGTTCGGCCAACGTCCGCCCAGGCACCGGCCAAGCTGCCCGCGCGGGGTGGGCGGTTCGGGCGGAATGCCCGGATCCGGCCGGTCAGTCTCCTCCCAGCCGGTGCCCAGGGCAGCGCAAGAGCACCCGGCGAAGCTGTGCGCCATGAAGGTGCTCCCACGGCGGCGAGGTGCCGTCCTCGTCAACTCAGCGCTCGGCGTGGCTCTGCTGGGCGGTGCGGCCCTGGTGTACGCCACGGTCGACGGCAGCGGCGGCACGGCCGCCGCCAAGCCGGCCGCCCGTACGGCGACCGTGACCAAGGGGACGGTCCTGGCCACCGTGTCCGGAACCGGCACACTGGCCTCCCCGACCGACGCGGCCCAGGACTTCGCCACCGGCGGGCGGCTCACCGCCGTCAAGGTCGCGGTGGGGGACGCCGTCAAGAAGGGCCAGGTGCTGGCGACGGTCGACACCACGGCGGCCCAGCAGCAGGTGGACGCCGCCCAGGCGGCGCTCACCACCGCGAATGCCAACCTCACCAAGGCGCAGGCCGGGGTCACCACGACGACCACCGAACCCCTGCCCGGCGCCACCACCCCTCCGTCGAACAGCGGCGGCGGGGGCGGTGGGGGTCACGGGGCGGGCGGGAGCAGTACGCCCGCCCCGCAGACCACCACCATCACCACCACCAAGGTCGACGACGCGGCGGTGGCCCAGGCCCAGCAGCAGGTCGCGACCGCGCAGACCAACCTCACCAACGCCCAGGCGGCGCTGACCGGTACGACGCTCACCGCCTCGGTGGACGGGACGGTCGCCTCGGTCTCGGCGAAGGTCGGGGACACGGTGGGCGCCTCGGCCTCGGGCTCCTCGGCCTCCTCCGCTTCCTCGGCCAAGTCCTCCGGGTCGAGCGCGGGTTCGGGCACCCCGAGCGGCTTCATCGTGCTGACCAACCCGACCGGGATGCAGGTCACCGCCAACTTCTCCGAGCTGGACTCGCTCAAGCTGAAGAAGGGCGAGGCGGCCACCGTCACGCTGAACGCCCAGTCCGACACCAAGCTCAACGCGACCGTCCTGTCGGTCAGTTCGCTGCCGTCGAGCAGCGGAAGCGGCGCGGCCGGCGGCTCCGCCGTCCAGTACGCGGCCACCCTGCAGCTCAACGGGGACACCAGCACCCTGCGCACCGGCCTCAGCGCCACCGTCCAGGTGATCACCGGCGAGGCCGACAACGCGCTCTCGCTGCCGACCTCGGCGCTGTCCGGCACCGGGGCCTCGCGCACCGCGACGGTGGTGCACGAGGACGGGACCACCGCGCGGGTCGACGTCGGCGTGGGCGTCGAGGGCGACAGCACGGTGCAGGTGGTCTCCGGACTCAACCAGGGCGACAAGGTCGAACTCCCCACCACCAGCGGCAACAACGGCTTCCCGAGCGGGTCCTTCCCGGGCCTGGGCGGCGGCGGTGGCCGGGGCGGCAACGGCGGCGCGGTCGGGATCCCCGGTGGCGGCGGTGCCGGTGGCGGCAGCGGCCGGGGCGGTAAGGGCTGAGCATGCAGCACGTCATCGACAACCGCGTCCCCGCGCACCCCGTACCGGTGATCCGGATCAGCCGGCTCACCAAGTCGTACGGGCACGGCGACGCCACCGTGCACGCCCTGCGCGGCCCGTCCCGGCCCGGGACGGACGAACCGGCGGGCGTCGACCTGGACATCGAGCAGGGCGACTACGTTGCCGTGATGGGCAGTTCGGGCTCCGGCAAGTCCACCCTGATGAACATCCTCGGCTGCCTCGACGTCCCCACCTCCGGCCGCTACCTGCTGGACGGCACCGACGTCGGCCACCTGGACGAGCAGCAGCTCGCCCTGGTCCGCAACCGCAAGATCGGCTTCGTCTTCCAGTCCTTCAACCTCGTCCCCCGCACCACCGCCCTCGCCCAGGTCGAGCTGCCGCTCGCCTACGCGGGCGTCCGGGCGGCGGAACGCCGGCGGCGGGCGCTGGCCGCGCTGTCGCTGGTCGGCCTCGGCGAGCGGTCCGGGCACAAGCCCAACCAGCTCTCCGGTGGCCAGCAGCAGCGCGTCGCGGTGGCGCGGGCGCTGGTCACGGCCCCGGCGATGCTGCTCGCGGACGAGCCGACCGGGAACCTGGACAGCCGCTCGACGGAGGACGTGCTGGGCCTGATCGACGGGCTCAACGCCACCGGCCGTACGGTCGTGCTGATCACCCACGAGGACGAGGTCGCCCGGCACGCCAAGCGGGTGCTGCGGCTGGTCGACGGACAGATCGTCAGCGACGTCCGGCAGGCGCCGGTGGACGGGCCGCCGCCCGCGATGCCGGGGGTGCCCGCATGATCCTCTGGCAGACACTCCGCTTCGCGGTCGGCGGCCTGGCCGCCAACAAGGTGCGCTCGGCGCTCACCATGCTGGGGGTGCTGATCGGCGTCGCCTCGGTGATCCTGTTGCTGGCGGTGGGCAACGGCTCGTCCCAGGCGGTGAAGGACTCGATCACCTCGCTCGGGACCAACTCGCTGACGGTCAGCGCCGGTTCGGCGTCCGGTGGCGCGCGGGCCACGTCGTCGGTGAAGAAGCTGACGGTCGCCGACGCCAAGGCGCTGGCGAGCGACGCCGACTCCTCGGCGATCAAGTCCGTGGCGCCGGTGGTGACGACGAGCGGGACGGCGCTGTACGGGAACGTCTCGTACAGCCCCGGTTCGATCGTCGGGACGTACCCCGCCTACTTCGAGACCTCCAACCAGAAGGTCTCCCACGGCGAGTACTTCACCGATGACGACGTGCTCGGCTCCCGCAAGGTCGCGGTGCTCGGCGCCACGACCGCCAAGCAGCTGTTCGACACCGAGGACCCGGTCGGGAAGAAGATCGTGCTCGGTGGGACACCGTTCACGGTGGTGGGCGTGCTCGCCGCCAAGGGCGGCAGCGGGTTCACCGACCCCGATGACGTGGTGATCGCACCGCTGCCGACCGTGCAGAACGCGTTCACCGGATTCGGACCGGTCAACCAGATCCTGGTGCAGGCCTCCTCCGCCGACACCACGACGGCGGCGCAGTCCGACATCACCCGGGTGCTGCTCGGCACCCACGCCATCGCCGACCCGACCAAGGCCGACTTCCGGATCACCAACCAGGCGTCCCTGCTGACGGCTCGGGAGAGCACGACCAAGACCTTCACCGTGCTGCTCGGCGCGGTCGCGGCGATCTCGCTGCTCGTCGGCGGGATCGGGATCACCAACATCATGCTGGTGACGGTGACCGAGCGGACCCGCGAGATCGGCATCCGCAAGGCGCTCGGCGCCCCCCGGGCCGTGATCCTCGGGCAGTTCCTCACCGAGTCGACCCTGCTGTCGGTGATCGGCGCGGGGTTGGGCGTGGCCGCCGGGATCGTCGGCTCGCACTTCAGCATCGTCGGCATCAAGCCGGTGGTGATCCCCGCCTCGGTGCTCGGCGCGTTCGGCATCGCCGTCGCCATCGGACTGTTCTTCGGCAGCTACCCCGCCAACCGGGCCGCCTCACTGCGGCCGATCGACGCCCTCCGGCATGAGTAGGAGCACTTCTTCGATGGAGCACGACGAACAGGTCGCCCTGCTGTCCACCCCGCCGGACGCACGCGACGTGAGCGCGGAACTGGCCGCGCCGCCCCGGCGGAAGCTGCCCTGGCTCTCGCTGGTCCTCACGGGCGGAGTGATCGCGACCGTGGCGTTCGCGGGCGGGGTCTGGTACCAGCAGGGCAACGGGACCTCCTCCTCCGGCGCGAAGTCCGCCGCTCGGCCCGCGACCGCCGCAGGTGCCTCTGCGGGGGGCGGGTACGGCGGCGGGCAGGCGGGCGGCCGGCGCGGTGGTCAGGGTCAGGGCCAGGGCCAGGGGCAGGGCGGCGGCCAGGGTGGTGGACAGGCCGGCTTCACGCGCGGGACGGTCAAGGCCGTCGACGGGACGACGGTGTACCTGACCGACGCCAACGGCAACACCGTCAAGGTCACCACGGCCGACTCCACCAAGGTCCAGCTCAACAAGGAGGGCAAGGTCGCCGACCTCCAGCCCGGTCAGAGCGTCACCGTCGTCGGCACACCGGACTCCAACGGCGGCTACAACGCCAGCCAGCTCGTCGAGGGCGCCGCCGGCGGCTTCGGCGGTGGCGGTGGCTTCGGCGGCGGTGGCGGCGCACCCAGGAACCCGTCCGGCGGCTGACCCGAACCGTCGGACGCCCGCGAGGCCCTCGCCTTCCCAGGCGAGGGCCTCCGCGTGTTCAGTCGCCGTCGAGGGCGGAGTCCAGCTCGTACCAGACCACAGCGGCAGCAGGACGACTCAGGAGGCGGACGGCTCGATCTCCCCCGCGAAGACGATGAACTGGTCGATGAGGCTCCGTCGCAGATGGACGACGTCCGTTCCCGCCAGGCGGGGGCCTCCGTCAGGCGTGGTGAAGACCCACTGGTACCGGGCCCATTCGTCAGGCATGTCCACCGCCGAGCAGCGCACCATCGTGCCGGGCCCCGCCGGGTGGTGCCGGATGTCCAGCACGAACCGCTCGACCGCCGCGATTCCTTCGCTGCGACCCAACGGTCCCCAGAAGACCACGTCCGAGGTCAGGGCCTGGGAGAGCAGGGCCGTCACATAGCTGTCGTCCGAGGCGTTGAACGCGGAGATGAACGTGTCGATCGCGGAGCGTGCGGTCTCTTCCTGCATACCCCAGTAATACCAGCCGTTTCGCGTCCGCTCGTCCCACGAGCCGCCTTCCGGTCACGGTGAACCGTCCCGGTCACAGCACCGGCCCCGCAGGGCAGAAGTCGTCCTTCAGCAGCTCCGGCGATACCGGTGGGAAGGTGGAGCCCGGGCTCCACCGGGGCGCCAAGGCCGGCGAGTTCGACCACCTGACCGCCGCCTTCTGACGGATCGTTCCGGCGGCCTCCCGCTCCCCGCGGGGGGTGGGTCTGGCCCCACCCCAGGTGTGGGGCCAGACGGGTGTCGGGCCGACCTCCCCCTCCGTAGATTCGTTCTCACCACGACACGGAGGACAGAACAATGGCGATCACCGCGACGGAGAACCTCGGCAACTCCCGTACCAGCGAGGCCTTTGCCACGGCGAAGAGGTGCGTCACGCTCTTCGGGGCCATCGGCCTGATCACCCTCGCGACCCTCGCCGTGATGGCCGCCGCCGGCCACGGCACCACCCCGTTCATGTGGATCCGCGGCGTCATCTTCCCCGCCCTCGCCCCGGTGCTCCTCCGCCTCACCACCCGCGCCGCCGGCGGCGACCACAAGGCCCTCGACCGGATCCGGACCGTCTCCACCGTGATGCCGTTCGCCGTCCTCGGCGTCGACCTGATCCCCGGCATCTGCCCGGCCTGGTACGCCGTCCTGCAGGGCCTCTCCGCCCTCGCGATCCTCCCGATCGCCATCCTCACCCGCACCAAGGCCGTGACCGCCGCCTTCCCCAAGCCGTAACCCCCGGACGCCCCCCCAGCGCAGGAAGTCTGCTCCGCCGACTTCCTGCGCCAACGTTCTTCGCCCGGCGGCCCCTTGCTCCACGCAAGGGCGTAGCGGGCATGCCGACCGCCGCCAGGTGCGCGGGTTTACGGGCCGGCCGCGCGCGCCGAGCGGCCGGCCCGCCAATGAAGGGCGAGCTCTGAAGGAGAGTGCTGCGAAGCTCTGGCGGATCATTCGGGGCCCGATGCGGTGGCGTGTCCTGTCCGACCTGATGGGCCGGCTCGCCCAGCGGCCCGGGCCCGAAGCCGGCTGTGAGTGGAAGGGGTCTTCTCTGCCGGCCTTGGCGTGGCGATGACGTGGCGGATGGTGGATGGCTCCGTGCCCGCTCGCCGCGGCTCAGGGCATCCGGCGTGGCGGAAGCCGCTGACGGCGTTGTCCGGGACAGGTAGTCTGCTGGCCATTGGGTGTTCAACTGCCCTTGTGCACAGGTCAGATGCTGCTGAGGGGGGAGCACATGGCCGGTCACTGGAGGCGTTTGCCCGAGGGGTTGTCCGCGGAGGAGCGGGAACTCGTCGAGGTGCTCCGGAGGATGAAGGACCGCAGCGGGCTGAGTCTGGTCGAGCTGGCGACGAGGACGCTCCACAGCAAGTCCTCGTGGCAGCGGTGGCTCAACGGCGAACGGCTGGTGACGGAGGAGGCGCTGTCCCGGCTGGCGGAGGTGTCGAGGACGGACCTGGAGTCGGTGCGGCCGGTGTTCGAGGCGGCGATGTCCCGGGGAGCGGGCGGTGCGGGTGATGCGCAGGAAGGAGCTGACGCGGACGATGCCGCCGACGACGCGGAGGGCGGGGAGGCCCGCGACGGCCGGGCGGGCGGATCGGCGCGCAAGCGGCGCCAACTCGGCTACCTGGCACTGGTGGTGGTGACCATCGCGGCGGCGGTGGGGCTGGGGTTCGCACTGTGGCCCGGCCGCTCGTCGGAGGCGGCGCAGGCCGGACCGACGACGGTCCCCGCAGCCACGACCGCACCGTCGGCCACGGTGGCCCCGTCCGCCGCGGGCGGCTGCATGGGGGTCTCCTGCTCTGGGCTCGATCCGAAGGCCACCGGCTGCGGCGACGACGCCGTCACGTTGATCACCGCCGATGTCCAGCGGATGACCATCCACGTGCGCTACAGCGCGCGCTGCCGGGCCGCCTGGGCGAAGCTCACCGGTGCCACCCCGGGCGACTCCGCCTCGATCACCACCGCGCGGGGCGGCCACCAGACGGCTCTGGTGCACTGGGGGTACGACGCGTACTCGCCGATGGTCGACGCCTCCGCCTCCGATGCCGGCCTGCAGGTGTGCGGTGAGCAGTCGGCGAACCGGGGGTGCACCCAGGTGATCGCCGATCCCGCGACCGCGCCGGTGGCGCCGGAGCTGCTCAGCGCGCCGCCCTCGGGCCCCGGCGCCACCGCCAGTCCGGCGGGCCCGGGGCGCTGAGCGCGGAGAGAGCCGGGCCCGGCGTACGCGGGCCTGCCCGGCATGCCGGCCCGGGTGGGGCGGCCCCGTCGGCCACGCCGCCGTCACCCCGCCCGGCGTACGCGGCTACGCCGGGTGCTCCAGGCCGATCGCGCGCAGGACGTCGGCGAGCCAGACCAGGTGGTGGCCGACGGCGCGGTCCTCGTCGGCGAGCAGGGCCCGGAGTTGCGCCCAGGACTCCGAGACCTGCCCGATCGTCAGATCATCGGCGCCGGGCTGGCGGTTCACCTCGGCCGTCGCGCCTGGCGCCACCGTCCAGAAGTAGTCCCGCTCCAGCACAACCCCGTCGCCCGCCGAGGCCTCGACGCGCCGCATCAGCACCTCGAACGACCTGCGCAACTCCTCGACCGGCACTCGCACCGGCATCTCGTTCATGGGCTCATCATCCCGCCCAAAACGGCGCGACCCGGCGGGCGGGCCGCCACTAGACTCCGGATCCCCGCCGCGGAGATCGAGAGGACGGTGTCCGGCCCATGCGTTGGTCCCAGCTGTACGTACCCACCCTCCGGGAGGACCCGGCCGACGCGGACGCGGTGAGCCACCGGCTGCTGGTGCGAGGGGGGTTCATCCGGCAGTTGATGGCCGGGCACTACTCGTTGCTGCCGCTGGCGGTGCGGGTGCGGGCCAAGATCATCGGCATCATCCGCGAGGAGATGGCCGCGATCGGCTCCCAGGAGTTCGTGCTGCCCACCATGCACCCCGCGGAGATCTGGCAGCGCAGCGGCCGGTGGGAGTCCATCGGTGAGGAGATGTTCCGGCTCAAGGACCGCAAGGGTGCCGACCTGGCGCTCGGGGTGACGCACGAGGAGATCTTCACCGTGCTGTCGCAGGAGCTGCGGTCGTACCGGGACCTGCCGCAGATGTGGTACCAGTTCCAGACCAAGTTCCGGGACGAGCCCCGCCCCAAGAGCGGGCTGCTGCGGGTGCGCGAGTTCACCATGAAGGACTCGTACAGCTTCGACGTGGACGAGGCCGGCCTCGACCGTTCGTTCCGGCTGCACCGGGCCGCGTACGAGCGGATCTTCGCCCGGCTCGGGCTGCCCGCCATCGCCGTCCAGGCGTCCAGCGGGACGATGGGCGGCAGCGAGTCGGTGGAGTTCATGGCCGCCTCGGCGGCCGGCGAGGACCTGGTGGTCCGCTGCCCCGGCTGCGACTACGCCGCGAACACCGAGAAGGCGACGTCCGCGCTGCCCGCCGTGGCGGACGGCCTCGGCCCCGACGCGCCCGAGCGGTTCGACACCCCGCGGGCCCGCACCATCGAGGAGTTGGCGCGGCTGCACGGGGTGCCGGCCGAGCGGCAGGTCAAGACGCTGGTGTACGTGGTGGACGGGCAGTTGACCCTGGTCCTGGTCCGCGGCGACCACAGCCTGGTCGAGCAGAAGCTGATCGACGCACTCGCCGCCACCGCCGTCCGCCCGGCCACCGCCGAGGAGATCCGGGCGGCGCTCGGCGCCTCCCCCGGCAGTCTGGGCGCGGTCGGCGTCCCCGCCGACCTGCCGGTGCTCGCCGACGAGGCGCTGCGCGGCCGCACCGACCTGACCACCGGCGCCAACACGGACGGGGTGCACCTGCGCGGAGTGTCCGTCGAGCGGGACGTCGCCGTGCGGCGCTGGGCCGACCTGCGGGAGGTCACCGCGGGGGAGCCCTGCCCCCGCTGCGGTGCGCCGCTGGACGTGGCGGTCACCATCGAGGTGGGCCACATCTTCAAGCTGGGCCGCAAGTACACCGAGGCCCTCGGCGTCGCCGTGTCCGGCCGGGACGGCGAGCGGGTCGTCCCGGTCATGGGCAGCTACGGGATCGGCGTGGAGCGGGCGTTGGCCGCCGTCGTGGAGACCCACCACGACGACAAGGGCATCGTCTGGCCTGTCGCGGTCGCCCCCTTCGAGGTGGCCGTCGTCGTCCTCGGGACGAAGGACGAGAGGGTGGCCGGAGCCGCCGAGGCGCTCTACCGGCAGCTGCGGGCCGAGCGGGTCGACGTGCTGCTGGACGACCGGGACGAGCGGCCCGGCGTGAAGTTCCGTGACGTCGAGCTGATCGGCATCCCGTACCGGGTCACGGTCGGCGCCCGCGGGCTGGCCGACGGCCTGGTGGAGCTGACCGCCCGGGCCACCGGCGAGACCCGGTCCGTCCCGCTGGCGGAGGCGGTCGAGCACGTCCGCGAGCTGCTGACCGCCGGCAGGTAGCCGCCCGGCCCGGCGGGCCGCGCCAGGGAACGTCGACGCCCGCGGCGCGCACGTTCCGCTCGGTCGGCGCGCTCGGTCCGGTCCGGCCGGGCCGGTGAAGGCGCCGGATTCGGGCGACCAGGTCGGGGTGGCCGGGGAGGCGTGGTCGGGGCCGGGGTGGGCGGCGCCGCGCGACTCAAACCGCCTGGTGGGCTTGGGTGTCGGCGAGTTCGCGGATGGTGGCGGCCACGGCCCGGTGGTCGTTGCGAAGGATCTTGGAGTGGTTGCTGGGGGTCTTGGCGGCGATCCGGATGTGCGGGTTGTGGGCGGCGACGTCGGCCATGACGGCGCGCAGGCCCTCCATGGTCTTCGCGTCGGCGCCGAGGTTGCCGCCGGTGGCGAGGACGTAGCGGATGGGGACGGTGACCTGGTCGAGGACGGGGAGGAAGGCGGCGGGGGCGGACAGGTCGATGAGTTCGAGGTTGACCTCGGCGTGCTGGAGCGCGCTCATCCGGGCGGCCATGCCGAGGCGCCGGCACAGCGGGAAGAGCGGGCTGAGACGGCGGAAGAGGCCGCGGATCTTCGCCTTGGCGGCGTCGTCGAGGGGCTCGACGGGCATCGCGCCGTCCACGGGGACCGCGCCCAGGACGCGCTCGGGGCGGCGGGCGGCGTAGTGCACGGAGATCATCGCGCCGTAGGACCAGCCGACCAGGACGGCCCGCTGGACGCCGCGGGCGTCGAGGACGGCGTCGAGGTCCCGTACGGCGGCCTCGAAGGAGTAGTCGGAGGAGGTGGCGGACTTGCCGCGGGCGCGCTCGTCGAAGGTGATGTGCCGGTAGCCGTCGCCGAGGTCGGCGATCACGCGCCGCCAGTGCGACTGGTCGGCGAAGCCGCCGTTGAGGTAGACCACGGCGGTGCCGGTGCCGCCGGTGTCGGTGACAGCCAGGGCGGTGTCGTCGACCCGCAGCATGCCGCTCCAGGCGGGGACGTCGCTGGCGGGGACGTCGACGGTGGGGGCGACGGCCGGGGTGACAGTGGGGGCGACGGCGGCGGTGGCGGCCGGGATGGTGGTGGTGGCGCGCGGCTTCATGGTTGCTTCTCCTTCTCGACCGGCGGGTCCCCTGTCGGCCCGCTGCTTTCTGACGAGGGAAAAGCTACGTTGCGTTCACTGATCTAGCAACGACTCTGCTGCGATGAATCCGTATAGTCGCAGGTAGATGACGAGAAATCATTGCAACGGCGCTGCAAGGAATGCAACGAACTCTGCGCTCTTCGTTGCAATGGATTGGAGGTGAACGCTATCCTGCGCGCACTGACCACGGATTCCGAAGGAGGCCGCGATGCCCGGCGGCAGGCTCACCCAGCAGGAACGCCAGCAGATCGCGCTGGGGCTGGCCGACGACCTCGCCTACGCGGAGATCGCCCGGCGCCTCGACCGGCCGACCTCGACCGTCACGCGCGAGGTGATGCGCAACGGCGGCCCCGCCGCCTACCGCGCCGACCTCGCCCACCGCGCCACCGGGCACCGGGCCCAGCGCCGGCGGCAGTCCGCGCCCCAGGGGCCGGACACCACCCCGCAGCCGCACGGCCGGGACGCCGAGGCGGTGCGCGCGTACGAGGAGGTCTTCACCAACGGCATGATGCAGTCGGGCATGCCCAAGATGGCGTCCCGGGTACTCGCCTGCCTCTACATCACCGACGCGGGCAGCCTCACCGCCGCCGAACTGGTCGAGCGCCTCCAGGTCAGCCCGGCGACCATCTCCAAGGCGATCGCCTTCCTGGAGAGCCAGGGCATGGTGACCCGGGAGCGGGACGAGCGCCGCCGCGAGCGCTACTTCGTGGACGACGACATCTGGTACCGGTCCATGATGGTCAGCGCCCAGGTCACCGCCCAGCTCGTCGACACCACCCGCCAGGGCGCCGGCGTCCTCGGCGTCGGCACCCCGGCCGGCGGGCGGCTGGAGAACATCGCCCGCTTCCTGGACTTCGTCTCCGAGTCGATCGCCCGCGCCGCCGAGCAGGGCCGCGAAGTCCTCCACGCGAAGCCGGAGACCGAGGGGATGGCGGAGGCCGAGGAGGCCGAGGAGGCCGACAAGGCTGAGGAGGCTGAGGGGGGCGACAAGGCTGAGGGCACCGGCTGACGCGCGGGAAGTCGGCCCGGCCGACTTCCCGCGCATCCGTCCGCCGCTCAGTACCCGACGGCCTCCCGCAGCAGCAGCACGGTGCCCCGGGAGAAGCGGGTCGGCGCGTTGAGCACCAGCAGCTGGTTGACGGCGCTGGGCTGGCCGTAGGTGGCCCGGGAGCGGGTGTCCTCCAGCGGGAGGACGTACTCCTCCAGCCGGCGCAGGGCGGCGGGCAGGTCCGGGACCACCTTCTGGGCGCCGACGACCCAGATCGCCTCTCCGGCGCCACCGGCGTTGCCGGGCAGCTGGCTGCCGCTGGCCGAGGCGATCACCAGGGAGCCGGTCTCGGTGACGGCGGCGACGCTGCCCACGGCGACGTCGGGGGCGGCGAGCAGGCGCCGGATGTCGTCCGCCTCGGTGGTCCGGTCCAGCGCCATCACCCGGGACCTGACGGACCGGTAGCGGCTGTCGTCGTTGAGGTCCTCGTCGATGCCGGACAGCCGGAGCGTCTCGCTGGCCGCGGTGAACACGGTGGCGTCCGCCGGGACCAGCTCCCGCACCCGGGCCCGCGCGGCGGCGGCGTCGGCGAGGAGCTCGACGGTGAAGCCGCGCTCGGCCAGGGCGGCGGCCGTCCGCCCCAGGAGGTCGGCGTCGGCCGGGGCGGAGAATCCCGCCTCCGCCCGGGCGTCGAACCCGGTAGCCGTCGAGGCGGTGGACCCCGCGTCCGCCGGGGTGGTGGACGCGTCGCCGGCCCCGGTGCGCGGCGCCGAGCCGCCCAGCGGGCTGGTGTCGGCGTACCGGACCTCGTAGACCCGCGCGGCGAACCGCCAGCCGCCCGCCGTCCGCCGGTAACGGTCCTGGGAGATGGCGTAGTCGAGCCCCTCGCGGCCGTCCGGCAGCCGGGCCGGTTCGGGCAGGGGGGCGCGTCCGGTCGCGGTGTCGCCGTCGATCCGGATCGAGTCGGGGTGGGTGGTCCGCGCGAAGAAGTCCCACAGCTCCCGGAGCGTCCGGCGCCCGGTGCGGATCTGCTCCGGGCCGACCAGTTCGACCGGGACGTCGGGTATCCGCAGCACGCCGTCCTGGGTGAACAGCCCGGCGAGGCGGGCTTCGTCGCGCATCATCACCGCATCGGTGAACTCGCTCTGCAGGGCCTGGATCTCGACCAGGTCGGTGGTCGTCCGGAAGTCGTTCACGGTGGTTCCTCCATACCGTTCGGTGCCGTCTGCCGGGTACGACAGCGCGGCGCGCCGGAAGGTGAGGTGCGGGGCGGACGTCACATTCCGGCCCGCTGTCCGGTCATAGGAGTCGTAGGAGTCGTAGGAGCACGAGGGCGGCACCGGAGGCGGACGATGGACGACGACGACCTGAGCGTGATCATGAATGAGCGGCGCCAACTGACCAACGTGGCCTACCGGATGCTCGGCTCCCTCGCCGACGCCGAGGACGTCGTGCAGGAGACCTACGCCCGCTGGTACGCGATGTCGGCGGAGCAGCGGGACGCCGTCGTCTCCCTCGGCGGCTGGCTGACCACGGTCGCCAGCCGGATCTGCCTCAACCAGCTCGGCTCCGCCCGGGCCCGGCGGGAGCGCTACGTGGGCGAGTGGCTCCCCGAGCCGCTGCCCGAGCACCGGGACGGGGCCGACGGCGCGGCGGCGGACCCGGCGGACCGGATCACCCTCGACGAGTCGGTGAACATGGCCTTCCTCGTCGTCCTGGAGTCCATGACGCCGGCCGAACGCGTGGCGTTCATCCTCCACGACGTCTTCCGGTACCCGTTCGCCGAGGTGGCCGCGATCGTCGGCCGTTCGGCGGCGGCCTGCCGCCAGCTGGCCTCCTCGGCCCGCCGCCGGATCCGGGCGGCGCGGGCCCCGGTGACGCCGACCGGCGTGCAGGCCGGCCTTGTCCGGGAGTTCAAGCGGGCCTGGGAGGCGAAGGACGTCAGGTCGCTGATGGACCTCCTCGACCCCGAGGCCACCGTGATCGCCGACGGCGGTGGCCTGGCTGGCGCCCTGCTGGAGCCGCTCACGGGTGGCGAGTGGATCGCCCGCGCCTACGCCGAATCCACCCGGCTCACGCCCGGCCGGACGCTGCGGGAGTGCACCGTCAGTGGCCTGCCCGGGCTGGTCGTCGAGCAGGACGGCGTCACCGACACCGTGATCGCCTTCCGGATCGCGGAGGGCCGGATCACCCACATCTGGGTGGTGCGCAATCCCGAGAAGCTGCGTCCGTGGAACGGGTGACGCAGGTCATGCCCGGGGCTGTCACAGAACGCCCGGCCGCCCTGTCGTGGAGGGCAGTACGGCACAACGAAGCAGCCGACGCCGCCGAAGCAAACAAAGCAAACAAAGCAAACGAAGCAAACGAAGCAAACCAAGCAGAGACCCCGAAGGAGCACCCGATGGAAGCCCGACTGAACGCCTTCGCCAGCCCGGTCATGAGCCAGGTCTACAAGCACCTCATCGCCGCCCACAAGCCGCTGGCGGACTCGACGCTGCCGTACGCCACCCAGGAGCTGGTGCGGCTGCGCGCCAGCCAGATCAACGGCTGCGGTTTCTGCGTCGACATGCACTTCAAGGACGCCGTGCACGCGGGGGAGGAGGCGACCCGGCTGAACCTGGTGTCGGCCTGGCGCGAGGCCACCGTCTTCACCGACGCCGAGCGGGCCGCCCTGGAACTGGCCGAGCAGGGCAGCCGGCTGGCCGACGGGGGCGGGGTGACGGACGAGGCCTGGGCGAACGCGGCCAAGTACTACGACGAGGAGCAGCTCGCGGCGCTGGTCTGCGTGATCGCGCTGATCAACGCGTTCAACCGCGGCAACGTCATGGTCCGCCAGCCCGCCGGCGACTACCGGCCGGGGCAGTTCGCCCAGCACTGAGCGGGCCGGCCCACCCGGCCTGCGGCGCGGGAACCGCCTGGTCCGGGGCACGGGGATGGCCGGTCCGGGGCACGGGGACGGCCGGTCCGGGGCACGGGGACGGCCGGTCCGGGGCACGGGGACAGCCGGTCCGAGACGCAGGGACGGCCGGACGGAATCCCGCCCGGCCGTCCCCGCGCCGCCGCGGGCGTCGAGCGGCCCGTACGCACACCACCGAGCCCCACCCCTCGGGGCTTGGCGCCCAAAAACCGACCGTTAAGGTGTTAATCCAACATTCATCCATGCCGCGTAGCCTCCGGGGGCTAGCCTCATGCTGAACGTCATCGTCCGACCGGGAGGCGAAACCCCCGTGCAAGGCACTGTCACCACACCAGGCGGCCCCGCCGTGGCCGGGGGCCAGGGCGAGGCATTCCTCCTCGTCGTGGACGACGAGCCGAACATCCGCGAACTGCTCGCCGCCTCGCTGCGGTTCTCCGGTTTCCGGGTGGCCTCCGCCGCCAGCGGCACCGAGGCGCTGGAGCTGATCGCCGTCGAGCGGCCCGACCTCGTGGTCCTCGACGTGATGCTGCCCGACCTCGACGGCTTCACCGTCGTCGAGAAGCTGCGCGAGCGCACCAGCCGGGGCCAGATCGCCGGCCCTGCGCACGGACACCCCGGCGACCACCTGCCGGTGCTGTTCCTCACCGCCAAGGACGGCGTCGGCGACAAGGTCCAGGGCCTGGCCGCGGGCGCGGACGACTACGTCACCAAGCCGTTCAGCCTGGAGGAGCTGATCGCCCGGATCCGGGCAATCCTGCGCCGGGCCGGCGGGCCCGCCGAGGACGGCCGCCTGGTGGTGGCCGACCTCAGCCTCGACCCGATCGCCCACGAGGTCACCCGGGCCGGCACCCCCGTCGCGCTCTCCCCGACCGAGTTCAAGCTGCTCCACTACCTGCTGGCCAACGTCGGCCGGGTGGTCTCCAAGGCGCAGATCCTCGACCACGTCTGGGCCTACGACTTCGGCGGCGACCTCTCCATCGTCGAGTCCTACATCTCGTACCTGCGCCGCAAGCTCGACTCCGGTCCCGCCCACGGCCCCAAGCTGATCCACACCGTGCGCGGCATCGGCTACGCGCTGCGCCGCCCCCCGCAGGGCTGACCGGACCAGCCCGTGTTCACCCGCTTCACCTCCCGGCTGTCACTGCGCGCGCGGCTCCTGGTCCTCGCGCTCGTGCTGGTGACCACCGGGCTCGTGGTCAGCGACACCTTCGTACTGGGCGCCGTACGGAACCAGCTAGTCGAGCAGCTGGACGAGCAACTCCAGCGCTACGGCGTGCCGTTGTCACGCAAGGCGCCGATGCAGGTGAGCGCGCCGGGCACCGGCAAGCCGGTCGTCTCCGGGCGCCGGATCAGCCTGCCCAGCCAGTACCTGGTGCAGTGGCTGTCCGCGGACGGCAAGGTCCAGACGGTCCTGCGCCAGCCCGTCTCGGACAGCGACCCGGCACCCCAACTGGCCGGCCTGGACCCCACCCAGACCGCCCCCGACACCCCCTTCGACCTGCCCGACCAGCGCGACAGCCACAGCTGGCGGGTCCTGGTGCTGCCGATCCAGGCGCCGCGCACCCCCACCCCCGGGACCGGCGCGTTCACCTCACCCGTCACCAACCCGACCTACGTCATGGTCGCCGTCTCCCGCGAGGACATCGACGCCACCGTCGGCCGGCTGAGCACCTCCTTCCTGGCGATCGGCGGCGGCGTCCTGCTGCTGATCGCCGCACTCGGCTTCTTCGCCGTCCGGGCCGGACTGCGGCCGCTGCGGCGGATCGAGGAAGGCGCCGCGCGGATCGCCGCCGGCGAACTGTCGCACCGGATGCCGGAACTCTCCCCCGGTACCGAGGTCGGACGGCTGTCGGTCGCGCTCAACGGCATGCTCACCCAGATCGAGGCCGCCTTCGCGGCCCGCGCCGAATCCGAGGCCCGGATGCGGCGCTTCGTCGCCGACGCCTCCCACGAACTGCGCACCCCACTGGCCGGCATCCGGGGCTTCGCCGAGCTGTACCGGATGGGCGCGCTGCCCACCGAGGCCGACGTCAAGCGGACCATGACCCGGATCGAGAGCGAGGCCGTCCGGATGGGCACCCTCGTCGAGGACCTGCTGGTGCTCGCCCGGCTCGACGAGGAACGCCCGCTCGACCTCGCCCCGATGGACCTGCGCACCCTCGCCGCCGACGCCCTGCACGACCTCACCGCCCTCGACCCGAGCCGCCCGGTCGCCCTCACCGGCCCGGCCGGCACCGGCGCACCCGGTGCGGCGCCCGTCCTGGGCGACGAGGCACGGCTGCGTCAGGTGGTCACCAACCTGGTCGGCAACGCCGTCAAGCACACCCCGCCCGGCACCCCGGTGCGGATAGGCGTCGGCGGCGGGCCCGGCGGGATCTGCCTGCTGGAGGTCGCCGACGCCGGCCCGGGCCTCACCGAGGAACAGGCCCAGCGGGTCTTCGACCGCTTCTACCGGGTCGACGCCTCCCGCAGCCGCGACAACGGCGGCGGCGGCGGACTCGGCCTCGCCATCGCCACCGCCCTCACCCGCGCCCACGGCGGCACCCTCACCCTGGACACCGCCCCGGGCGCCGGCGCCACGTTCCGGGTCGAACTGCCCACGAACGGCGACCGGGTTTCCTGAGTCTTTGTCGACTCGTCAATTCCGCAGCGAACCAAGCAATTCCGACCCCCCTTTCCCTGCCGGAAGTCGGCATGGAGGGTTAAGAATCCGTGTGCCTATGATCGGCGCTGTCGGAGCGTCAAGAGACGCCCTTGCAACGGTCTTTGCTTTCCTTTTCGACCCGAAAGGGGTCATTGTGAAACTCCGCCGCTCGCTGGTCTCGGCCGCCCTCGTCGCCGCCGTGATCTCGCCCGCAGCCCTGCTCTCCGCGGCACCCGCCTTCGCGGAGTCGGCCCCGGCGGCGCAGACCCGGAACGACACCGGATCGATCGCCGCCCTGGAGAAGGCGGCCGCCGACGCGGCCACGGCGTACCAGGAGGCCAAGGCCTACGCGGCCGAGGAGAAGGCCAGGTTCGAGGCCTACACGCCCCCGGCAGACCTCACCGCCACGTTCAAGGCGGCCCAGGCCGCTGCCGCCAAGGCCACCGAGGCGGCGACCGCCGCCGACGACGAGGTCCACAAGGCCATGACCGCGTACGACAAGGCGTCGGAGGCGGACCGCGAGAAGGCCCGCCAGCAGCTGACGAAGGCGATGGACGAGGCCAACGCCGCCCGCTCGGCGAAGACCCGGGCCGAGGAAGCGGTGAAGAAGGCCAACCGAGACCTGGACGACGCCCGGATCACCGCGCTCACCCGGGTGACCGAGGCCCAGGAGCGCGTCACGGAGCGGGCCGCCGCCAAGGCCACCGCCGACAAGGCGCTCGCCGACGCCAAGGCCGCCGCCGAGCAGCCGGCCGAGAAGCCGGCGGACAAGCCCGCGGAGAAGCCGGCGGACAAGCCCGCCGAGCAGCCGGCGGACAAGCCCGCCGAGCAGCCGGTCACCGTCACCCCGGTCGCCGACACCACCGTCGCCACGACTACCACCACGGACAAGTCGGCCACCACGGCGAAGACTTCGACCACCGGAACCGCCGCGACCACCGGCACCAAGGCCGCCACCACCGGCTCGGCCACCGAACTCGCCGAGACCGGCTCCAACCCGGCCACCCCCTACCTCGCCCTCGGCTCCGCCGCCGCCCTCAGCCTCGGCGCCGCCGCCCTCTACGTCTCCCGCCGCAAGCCGGGCCGCTCCACCTCCTGACCCACCCGGTTCGCGCCCGCTCGGGAGGAGGACGCGAACCCCACCGCACCCCGCCACCGCAGGGCAGGCCCCCGGCCTGCCCTGCGGTTTCGCTTTCCCGGGCGGCAAACGCCCCGATCGGGTGAATCTCCAGTCGTTCACCCGGCCGACCCTCCGGTCGTGTGCGACCGTGCAGCCGCTGCTTGTGCGAGCTCGCACGGGCTGACCACACTGGACGGGAAAGAGGTGTCTCGTGAGCGCACTCGTTGCTGAGGTGACCGTCGTGGACCGTGACCAGGTGCTGTGGGAGATGTGGAAGTCCTCGGACGAGTTCGAGGGCTACCGCGTGGAGATCATCGACGAGGAGAGCCTGACGGTGTCACCCACCGGCAACAGTCGCCACGCTCGCATCAACAGGCGGCTGCTCGCGGCCCTTGTCGGCTACCTCCAAGGGTCCGGGTGGGCACCGGGAACCGACTGCAACGTCATCCACGGGCTCAAGGTGTTCATTCCGGACGTGTATGTGACACCCGAGGACGACGAGGAGATCGAACATCCGGACGGGTGGGGGCTGCTGGCATCCGGAATCCCGCTGGTCGTCGAGACCGTCTCGCCGGGCGCCAAGGCCCGTACGCGTGACCATGTCCTCAAACGCTGCGCCTACGCCGCCGCCGCCATTCCGGTGTACGTGATCATCGACGACTACGACGAGGGCGGCATCGTGACCATCCTGTCCAGCCCCGCCCCCGACCGGCGGGAGTACCTCTCCTCGGCCCGGATCCCGTACGGCAAGGAGGCCGTGATCCCGGAGGGCCCCGCCAAGGGCTTCGTGATCGGCCCCGACATCACCGGTGAGCCCCGGCTCTGACCCGCCGAGCCGTCGGTCACCGTCACCCCGGCCAACTCACCCCGCCACCGCAGGGCAAGCCCGCTCCCGGCCCGCCCTGCGGCTCGGCGTTTCCGGGCGCCAAACGCCTCGATCGGGTGAACCTGGCGCCGTTCACCCGGTCGGCCCCTCGGTCGTGTGCGACCGTGCAGCCGTTGCTTGTGCGAGCTCGCACGGGCTGATCCCACACTGGACGGGAAAGAGGTGTCTCGTGAGCGCACTCGTTGTCGAGGAGACCGTCGTGAACCTGGACCAGCAGCTGTGGCAGGCATGGAAGTCCATGGATGTGCCCGAGGGCTTCCGCGCGGAGATCATCGAGGGGACGATCACGTTGTCACCCACCGGCGGGGTTCGCCACTTCAGTGTCAACCGGCGGCTGGGCCGGGCTCTGTACGCTCATCTGAGCGGAACCGGCTACGGGCCGGCGCAGGACGGTAACGTGATCGCCGATCTCAAGGTGTTCATCCCGGACGTCTTCGTGGCTCCGGACGACGTCGACGAAATCGAGCACCCCGAAGGCGTGGGGGTGTTGGCCTCTGGGGTATCGATGGTCGTCGAGACCGTCTCACCAGGTGCCGAGGCCCGCAAGCGCGACCATGTTCTCAAGCGTCGTGCCTACGCTGCTGCCGGCATCCCGGTCTACGTGATCATCGACGACCACGACGACGGCGGCGCCGTCACCATCCTCACCAGCCCGGACCGGGAGCGCCGTGCCTATGCTTCGTCGACCCGGATCCCGTACGGCAAGGAGGCCGTGATCCCGGAAGGCCCCGCCAAGGGCTTCGTGATCGGTCCCGAGATCACCGGTGAGCGACGTGGCTGACCCCGCCGTCTCGTTCAAACGCGACCTCTCCGAGTGGCGCATCTCCCTGGTCGCCTGGCGGTTGCTGGTCCTCCAGGCGGCGGATCCGGCGGTGGGGGCCGGGATGCACGAGCACTCGACGTACCGGGCGCATCCGTGGCGGCGGGTCGAGCACACCCTGGGGAGCGGGCGGCGGCTGTTCTACCAGGACGGGGAGGCGCTGCGGCGCGAGGTCGCGCGGCTGGACCGGGCGCACAAGCGGATCAGCGGGACGATGCCGGACGGGAAGCCGTACGACGCCCGCGAGCCGGCGACCAGGGCGTGGGTGCTGCTGACGCTGTTCGAGTGCGTGGTCGCCATGCGGCGGCTCGGCGGGGACGGCTACGACGCCGGGCAACTGGAGCTGGCGTACCGGGAGTTCAGGGAGACAATCGCCGTCTTCGAGCTGCCGGAGGAGGAACTCCCCGAGACCGCGGCCGACTTGCCGGGCTACTTCGCCCGGTACGCCCGGAAGCTGGAGTTCAACGACGCGGCCCGCTACCTGCTGAACGACATCCTGCGCGAGGCTCCCCGGCCGCGTCGGCTGTGGTTCCTCGGGGACGCCGGCTGGCGGGTCGTCCGGGCGCTGGTCGCCCGGGTGATCCGGGAGCTGACGGTGGCGGACCTGCCGCCGGTGGTGCGGGAACGGTTCGGGCTGGCCCGGACGAGGTGGGGCGCGCTGCTGTCCGTCGTGCTGCACCGGGGTGCCGGACTGGTCGTGCCGCGGCTGCCGGAGCGGATGCGCTACCGCTCCCCGGAGGAGCGGGCCCGGCCGTCCCGGCTGCGCCCGCAGCGCCGGGACGCCCGCGGTTCCCGGGTGGACCGGTTCTTCCGCGAGGTGCTGGACCAGACCGGGGACGGCTTCATCACCGTGCACGACCTGCGGGCGATGGCGCACAACGTGTGCTGGCAGCTGGAGTTGGACGAGGCCGCCGAGGCCCGGGTGTACGGGGCCTTCGACGGCTGGTGGGAGCAGCTGCGCGCGGTGATGGATGCCAACGGGGACGGCAAGGTCAGCCGGGAGGAGTTCACGGCGGCGACCCTGGCGGGCTGTGACCGGGACGAGGCGTACCTGGAGCGGGGGCTGCTGCCCGCGCTGCGGGCGGTGTTCACCGCGGCGGACACCGACGGGAGCGGCTTCCTGGAGTTCGACGAGTACCGCGCGGTGTTCGGCGGTCCGCGGGTGCACCCGGTGGAACTGTCTGACGGGTTCCGCCAGTTGGACACGGACGGGGACGGGCGGATCACGCTGGAGGAGTTCCTGCGCGGCTTCACCGAGTTCTTCACGGCCCGCGCCGACTCCACCTCGGGCGCCCAGTTGCTCGGCCGGCCGTAGCCGACCGGAGGAGCACCGGCCCGTAGTCAACCGGCCGCGGCGCCTGTCAAGCGCCGCTTCGGCCAAGATCCCGGCCCCCGTCGCCCGGCCGGGATCTTTGTCGTGCCCCCGTGCGCCCCGCAGACTGTGCGCACCGTCACCCCATGTCAACACGACCCCACCTGCGGTTCCCCCGTAAGGATGGTGGATACTGTGCTTGTGAACGTGTTCACGTTCACAAGCGGACAAGCTTGCGTGGTTGAGCAACGGTCTACGGCTACAGATGAAGTTTGTCCGGAAGAGCCCCGTCGAGGGGCCGGGTTGGAGAGAGGGCGACGTGGAACTGGCAATCGCTCACGAGACGATCGCGCGATGGCAATTCGGAGTCACCACCGTCTACCACTTCCTCTTCGTACCGCTCACCATCAGCCTGGCCGCGATCGTGGCCGGGCTGGAGACCGCCTGGGTGCGTACGAACAAGGAGAAGTACTTCCACGCGACGAAGTTCTGGGGAAAGCTCTTCCTCATCAACATCGCGATGGGTGTCGTCACCGGAATCGTGCAGGAATTCCAGTTCGGCATGAACTGGTCCGACTACTCCCGCTTCGTCGGTGACGTCTTCGGCGCCCCGCTCGCGATGGAGGCGCTGATCGCCTTCTTCTTCGAGTCCACCTTCATCGGCCTGTGGATCTTCGGCTGGGACAAGCTGCCGAAGAAGATCCACTGCGCCTGCATGTGGATGGTCTCGCTGGGCACCGTGCTCTCCGCCTACTTCATCCTGGCCGCCAACTCCTGGATGCAGCACCCGGCCGGCTACGCGATCGACCCGGCCACCGGCAAAGCGCAGCTCACCGACATCGCCGAGGTGCTGTTCCAGAACACCACCCTCACCGTCGTCTTCCACACCCTGACCGCGGCCTTCCTCACCGGCGCCGCCTTCATGGTCGGCATCGCCTCCTTCCACCTCTGGAAGGCCAAGCGCCGGCCCGAGACCGCCGACCCCGCGAAGACCGCCGTGATGCGCACCTCGCTGCGGCTCGGCCTGGTGCTCGCCGTGGTCTTCGGCGCCGGCACCGCGCTCAGCGGCGACACCCTCGGCAAGGTCATGTTCGAGCAGCAGCCGATGAAGATGGCCGCCGCCGAAGCACTGTGGGACACCCAGTCGCCCGCGCCGTTCTCGATCTTCGCGGTCGGCGACGTCAGCAAGGGCCACAACTCGGTCGAGCTGGAGGTCCCCGGGATACTCTCCTTCCTCGCCCACAGCGACTTCAGCTCGTCCGTCCCCGGCATCAACGACACCGCGGCCGCCGAGGCCGCCGCCCACGGCGGCGACCCCAAGGACTACATCCCGAGCGTCTTCGTGACCTACTGGGGCTTCCGCTTCATGATCGGCTTCGGGATGACCTCCTTCGTCGCCGCCCTGATCGGCCTCTGGACCACCCGCCGGAAGTTCCTCCTGCGCCCCGAGTTCCGCACCGGCGAGACCGAGGTGCCCCGGCTGATGCTCACCCCGACCCGGGAGATGGGCCCGCTGCTCACCAAGTGGAGCTGGCGGATCGGCATCCTGACCATGGGCTTCCCGTTGATCGCCAACAGCTTCGGCTGGATCTTCACCGAGATGGGCCGCCAGCCCTGGGCCGTCTTCGGCCTGATGACCACCGCCAGCGCCGTCTCCCCCAACGTCGGCGTCGGCACCCAGATCGGCGCCCTGGCCACCTTCACCACGCTGTACGCGATCCTCGCCGTCGTCGAGGTCCGGCTGCTGGTCAAGTACGCCAAGGCCGGCCCGGTGGTGACCGAGCGGCCCCCGGCCAAGGACCCCTCGCTGCGCGGCCCGTCCGAGGACGAGGACGCCGACAAACCGCTCGCCTTCGCGTACTGAGCCACGGAAAGGAGACCAAGGGTCATGCAACTCCACGACGTCTGGTTCGTGCTGATCGCGGTCCTGTGGATCGGCTACTTCTTCCTGGAGGGCTTCGACTTCGGGATCGGCATCCTCACCAAGCCGCTCGCCCGGAACACCGCCGAGCGCCGGGTGCTGATCAACACCATCGGCCCGGTCTGGGACGGCAACGAGGTCTGGCTGCTCACCGCCGGCGGCGCCACCTTCGCCGCCTTCCCGGACTGGTACGCGACCCTCTTCAGCGGCTTCTACATCCCGCTGCTGGTCATCCTGGTCTGCCTGATCGTGCGCGGCGTGGCCTTCGAGTACCGGGCCAAGCGCGACGGCGCCCGCTGGCAGCGCAACTGGGAGGAGGCCATCTTCTGGACCTCCCTGCTCCCGGCCTTCCTGTGGGGCGTGGCCTTCGCCAACATCGTCCGCGGCGTGGACATCGACGCGCAGAAGAACTACGTCGGCGGCCTCGCCGACCTGCTCAACCCGTACGCGCTGCTCGGCGGCCTGGTGACGCTCAGCCTGTTCACCTTCCACGGCGCGGTGTTCGCGGCACTCAAGACCGTCGGCGAGATCCGCCAACGGGCCCGCCGGGCCGCCCTCCAAGCCGGACTGGCCGCCGCCGTCCTCGCCCTCGCCTTCCTGGCCTGGACCCAGGCGGACAGTGGCAACGGCCGCAGCCTGGCCGCCCTGGTGATCGCGGTGCTGGCCCTGGCCGGCGCCCTGGTGGCCAACCAACTCGGCCGCGAGGGCTGGGCGTTCATCCTCTCCGGGGCGACCATTGTGGCCGCGGTCGCGATGCTCTTTCTGGCGCTCTTCCCGAACGTCATGCCGTCCACGCTCAACCCGGACTGGAGCCTGACCGTCACCAACGCGGCGTCCTCGCCGTACACGCTCAAGCTGATGACCATCGTGGCCGCCGTGTTCACCCCGCTGGTGCTGCTCTACCAGGGCTGGACGTACTGGGTGTTCCGCAAGCGGATCGGGGTGCAGCACATCCCCGGGCACACCCCCGGCCCCCAGCCCGCCGCCCCGGCCGACCAGGCCTGACGCCGTGAAGCCGGTCGACCCCCGACTCCTCGGACACGCCCGCACCACCCGTGCCTTCCTCGCCGGATCCGTCCTGCTCGGCGGGGCGGGCGCGGCCCTGGTGGTCGCCCAGGCGAGCCTGATCGCCGAGATCGTGGTCCGCGCCTTCCAGCGCGGCGCCGGACTCGGCGAACTGACCACCCCGCTGGTGCTGCTCGCCCTGACCGCCGTCGGCCGCGGGCTGGTCGGCTGGCTCACCGAACTCACCGCGCACCGGTCCGTCGCCCGGGTGAAGTCCACCCTGCGGCGCCGGCTGCTCGACCACGCCACCGCGCTCGGCCCGTCCTACCTGGCGGGCCGGCGCACCGGCGAACTCACCACCCTCGCCACCCGCGGCGTCGACGCCCTCGACGACTACTTCGCCCGCTACCTGCCGCAACTCGCCCTCGCCGTGGTCGTCCCGGTGATCGTGCTGCTGCGGATCGTCGGCGCCGACCTCACCTCCGCCGCGATCATCGCCGGGACGCTGCCGCTGATCCCGCTGTTCATGGTGCTGATCGGGATGGCCACCCAGTCCCGGATGGACCGGCAGTGGAACACCCTCTCCCGGCTCTCCCACCACTTCCTGGACGTCGTCGCCGGCCTGCCCACCCTCAAGGTGTTCAACCGGGCCCGCGCCCAGGCCGCCACCATCGCCCGGATCACCGCCGACTACCGCAAGGCCACCCTGCGCACCCTGCGGATCGCCTTCATCTCCTCCTTCGCCCTGGAACTGCTCTCCACCCTGTCCGTCGCCCTGGTCGCGGTCACCATCGGCTTCCGGCTGGTCGACGGCACCCTCGACCTGGAGACCGGGCTGCTGATCCTGATCCTCGCCCCCGAGGTGTACCTCCCGATCCGCCAGGTCGGCGCGCTCTACCACTCCAGCGTCGAGGGCCTCACCGCCGCCGACGAGATCTTCCAGGTGCTGGAGACCCCGCTGCCCGCCGCCGGGACGCTCCCGGCCCCCGACCTCACCGGCGCCGTGATCACCGCCGAAGGCCTGACCGTCCGCCACCCCGGCCGGGCCCGGCCCGCCCTGGACGGCGCCGCGCTCACCCTGCGCCCCGGCTCCAGCACCGCCCTCACCGGCCCGAGCGGGGCCGGCAAGTCCACCCTGCTGTCCGTCCTGCTCGGCCTCACCGCCCCCGAGGCCGGCACCGTCCGGATCACCGCCGCCGACGGGCGCGGGTACGACCTCGCCGAACTGGAGCCGGACAGCTGGCGGCGGCAGATCGCCTGGGTGCCCCAGCACCCCCACCTGTTCGCCGGGACGATCGGCGACAACCTGCGGCTGCACCGGCCCGACGCCACCGACGACCGGCTGTGGACGGCGCTGCGGGCCGCCCACGCGCTCGACTTCGTCACCGACCTGGACACCGAACTGGGCGAGGACGGCGCCGGACTCTCGGCCGGCCAGCGCCAACGGCTCGCCCTCGCCCGGGTGCTGCTCGCCGACGACCGCCCGCTGGTGCTGCTGGACGAACCCACCGCCAACCTGGACGGCGACTCGGAGGCGGCCGTCGTGGACGCCGTCCGGACCCTCGCCGAGGACCCGGCGCGCACCGTGCTGGTGGTCGCCCACCGGCCGGCGCTGCTGGCGGTCGCGCAGGAACGGGTCCGGCTGGCGGGGGCCGTCTCCGTCGACCTCCCGGAGCCGGTCACCCCGCTCTCCCCCAGCGCGCGTGTCATCTCCCGGGCCACCCCCGCCCCCGCCGTGCCCGAGGAGCCGGAGAGCGAGCCCGCCGGCCCGAAGTTGGCCCTGTCGGTGCTGCTCGGCGCACTCGCCCTCGGCAGCGCCGTCGCCCTGATGGCCACCTCCGGCTACCTCATCTCCCGGGCCTCCCAGATGCCCCCGGTGCTCTACCTGATGATGGCCGTCACCTCCGTCCGGGCCTTCGGCATCGGCCGCAGCGTCTTCCGCTACGCCGAGCGGCTGGTCTCCCACGACGCGGTGCTGCGCACTCTCGGCACCCTGCGGGCCGCCGTGTACCGGCGGCTCACCGTGCTCGCCCCGGCCGCCCTGCCCGCCTACCGGCGCGGCGACCTGCTCTCCCGGCTGGTCGCCGACGTCGACGCGATCCAGGACCACCACCTGCGCTGGCGGCTGCCCGCCGCCGTCGCGGCCGTGGTCGCCCTCGCCTCGGCCGTCGCGATGGGCGCCTTCCTGCCCGCCGCCGGGCTGGTGCTCGGCGAGTTCCGCCGGCTGGCCGCCGAGCCGGCCCCGGCCTCGGCGCCGGCCGTCCCGCAGCTGACCACCCGGGAGACCGAGGTGCTGCGGCTGGTGGCCAAGGGTCTGTCGT
>NZ_MECK01000180.1 GCF_014596465.1 Streptomyces sp. CBMA123
TCGGACGGGCGGTGCGCGGGCTGCTCGCCGACCCGGCCCGCCGCGAGCGGCTGGTGGCGGCCGGCCGGCAGCAGGCCGAGACCTGGCCGGACGAGGCCGCCACCGTCGCCCAAGTGCTCAGCACCTACGACGAGTTGGTGCAGCGCGGTTAGTGCGTGTCCGACGGTTCGCGCGCCCGGCGGGAATCGTCGGACACGCCTCAGACCGTCAGCTGTTCGACGCGGTCGGCGGACGGGCCGTCCGGCTGGGGCGACAGGTAGGCCGCGCCGCAGGCGGTCAGCCGCAGCGCAGTGTCGATCAGCGGGACGTGGCTGAAGGCCTGCGGGAAGTTGCCGACCTGGCGCTTGAGCCGCGGGTCCCACTCCTCGGCGAGCAGTCCGACGTCGTTGCGCAGCGACAGCAGCTTGTCGAACAGTTCGCGGGCCTCCTGCACCCGGCCGATCATGGCGAGGTCGTCGGCCAGCCAGAACGAGCAGGCCAGGAAGGCGCCTTCGTGGCCGGACAGGCCGTCGACGTTGTTGCCGGACTCGTCGTGGGTCGGGTAGCGCAGCACGAAGCCGTCCTCGGTGGACAGTTCGCGCTGGATGGCCTCGATGGTGCCGATCACCCGCTTGTCGTCCGGCGGCAGGAAGCCGACCTGGGGGATGAGCAGCAGCGAGGCGTCCAGCTCCCGGCCGCCGTAGTACTGGGTGAAGGTGTTGCGCTCCGGGTCGTAGCCCCTCTCACAGACGTCCCGGTGGATGGTGTCGCGCAGTTCGCGCCAGCGCTCCAGGTGGCCCTCGGAGGGGGCGTCCTCGGGGGTCTGCTCCAGCAGCTTGATGGTGCGGTCGACGGCGACCCAGGCCATCACCTTGGAGTGGACGAAGTGCCGGCGAGGGCCGCGGACCTCCCAGATGCCCTCGTCCGGGTTCTGCCAGTGGTCCTCCAGGTACTCGATCAGCCGCAGCTGGAGGTGGTGGGCGTGGTCGTTGCGGACCAGGCCGGTCATGTGGGCCAGGTGCAGGGCCTCCACCACCTCGCCGTAGACGTCGAGTTGGAGCTGTCCGGCGGCGCCGTTGCCGATCCGGACGGGCTGCGAGCCCTCGTAGCCGGGCAGCCAGTCCAGCGAGGACTCGGTGAGTTCCCGCTCGCCGGCGATGCCGTACATGATCTGCAGGTTCTCCGGGTCGCCGGCGACCGCGCGCAGCAGCCACTCGCGCCAGGCGCGGGCCTCCTCGCGGTAGCCGGTGCGCAGCAGTGAGGAGAGGGTGATCGCGGCGTCGCGCAGCCAGGTGTAGCGGTAGTCCCAGTTGCGCTCGCCGCCGATGTCCTCGGGCAGCGAGGTGGTGGGGGCGGCGACGATGCCGCCGGTGGGGGCGTAGGTGAGGCCCTTGAGGGTGATCAGCGAGCGGATCACGGCCTCCCGGTAGGGGCCCTGGTAGGTGCACTGGTCGGCCCAGTCGTGCCAGAAGTCGGCGGTGGCGTCGAGCATCGCCTCGGCGTCGGGGACGGCCGGGGGCTCCAGGTGGGAGGCCTGCCAGGTGAGGGCGAAGGCGATCCGCTCGCCGGCCCGGACGGTGAAGTCGGCGTAGGTGGTGAGGTCGCGCCCGTAGGTCTCGGCCTCGCCGTCCAGCCAGACCGAGTCGGGCCCGGCGACGGCGACGGTGCGGTGGCCGCCGTCGGCCTGCTCGACCCGGTGCACCCAGGGGACGATCCGGCCGTACGAGAAGCGCATCCGCAGCGCCGAGCGCATCCGCACGGTGCCGGACACGCCCTCGACGATCCGGATCACCTGGGGGACGGAGTCCCGGCCGGCCAGTGGGCGCGGCGGCATGAAGTCGATCACCCGGACGGTGCCGTCCTGGGCGTCCCACTCCTGCTCCAGGATCAGCGAGTCGCCCCGGTAGCGGCGCCGGTCGGCGGGCACGGCGGGGGCGGCGGCGGTGGGCGGGGGGACGCGCAGGTCGGCGGTGTCGGTGAAGCGGGGCAGGCCGACCGTGGCGGGCGTGGTGGCCGGGGCGTCGGCCTCCGGAGCGACGGCCTCGGTCACGACGGCCTCGACCGGGCCGATCCGCCAGAAGCCGTGTTCATCGGTGCCGAGCAGGCCGGCGAACACCGCCGGCGAGTCGAAGCGGGGGAGGCAGAGCCAGTCCACCGCCCCGTCCCTGCTGACCAGGGCAGCGGTCTGCATGTCCCCGATGAGTGCGTAGTCCTCGATACGGCCGGCCACGTGGATCTCCAGTTCGCAATGTGGTCAGGGCATCGGCGAACGGGGGAGCGAGCGGTCTGCGGGGCCGGAGGTTCACCCCGGGACGTCCGGCCCGCCGGGGGTGGTGGCGGGCCTTGCTGGAGTGTCCGCGCGGGGCTCTGTCGAGCCCCTGAGGGTGGGTGGGGAGGAGCTGGGATTACGGGGAGGTCCGGTCGCGCATCGGGGACCGGGAGTGTCCTGACGCTCCCACGCCCTCCGCGTGCTCGTGCTGTCGCGATGCGTCCGTGCAGCTTACGACGGACGAAAGGGGCGAAGCACGCGGGCGCAGCCCCGTGTGGCGCCGCAATTCGGCGGAAATGCCGTGCATTGCTGGGGCGCGGCGCAGGATGGTCCGGAAGGATCAGCTCCGGGTGGCCGTAACGGAGGAGCCGGGATGGCCCGGACGGAGCGCCCCGGCTGGCCCGGTCCGGTGGGTGGTGCGACCGGTGTGACTCCTGCGGCGGATGATGCGCTGGTGGTGCGCCCGGCGCACGCTCCCGGAGTGCCGAGCGCGGGCCGAAAGGCGTCCCGGTCCGGTCACTGTTACCCTGGTATCCCGTGGACCGGCGGGATCAAAACGCCCCGGACCAGCCGAATCGACGACCCTTCGAGCGCCGTGCACCTGCCCGGTCTCCCGTCGCCCGGCGAGCCGCGAGCCTCCCGCCCACGTCACTTCGACACGCGACCCACGGGAGCCCCCTCTTGGCACAGCCCCATTCCGGCAAGGCAGCGAACGGCCGCGCCGTGACGACCAAGCACCTCTTCGTCACCGGGGGTGTCGCCTCTTCGCTCGGCAAGGGGCTGACCGCCTCCAGCCTCGGCGCGCTGCTCAAGGCCCGCGGCCTGCGCGTGACGATGCAGAAGCTCGACCCCTACCTCAACGTGGACCCGGGCACCATGAACCCGTTCCAGCACGGTGAGGTCTTCGTCACGGACGACGGCGCCGAGACCGACCTGGACATCGGTCACTACGAGCGCTTCCTCGACACCAACCTGCACGGCTCCGCGAACGTCACCACCGGCCAGGTGTACTCGACGGTCATCGCCAAGGAGCGCCGCGGCGAGTACCTGGGCGACACCGTCCAGGTCATCCCGCACATCACCAACGAGATCAAGTCCCGGATCCGCCGGATGGCGACCGAGGACGTCGACGTGGTGATCACCGAGGTCGGCGGCACCGTCGGCGACATCGAGTCGCTGCCGTTCCTGGAGGCCGTCCGCCAGGTCCGCCACGAGGTCGGCCGGGACAACGTGTTCTTCGTGCACGTCTCCCTGCTGCCGTACATCGGCCCCTCGGGCGAGCTCAAGACCAAGCCCACCCAGCACTCCGTCGCCGCGCTGCGCAACATCGGCATCCAGCCGGACGCGATCGTGCTGCGCGCCGACCGCGAGGTCCCGCAGGCGATCAAGCGCAAGATCTCGCTGATGTGCGACGTGGACGAGGAGGCCGTGGTCGCGGCCATCGACGCCAAGTCGATCTACGACATCCCCAAGGTGCTGCACGGCGAGGGCCTGGACGCGTACGTGGTGCGCCGTCTCGACCTGCCGTTCCGCGACGTGGACTGGACCACCTGGGACGACCTGCTGCGCCGCGTCCACGAGCCGCAGCACATCGTCAAGGTCGCCCTGGTCGGCAAGTACATCGACCTCCCGGACGCCTACCTGTCGGTGACCGAGGCGCTGCGCGCCGGCGGCTTCGCCAACAACGCCCGGGTCGAGATCAAGTGGGTCACCTCGGACGACTGCGAGACCCCCGAGGGCGCCCGGGCGCAGCTCGGCGACGTCGACGCGATCTGCATCCCCGGCGGGTTCGGCGACCGCGGCGTCAACGGCAAGGTCGGCGCCATCACCTACGCCCGCGAGAACAAGGTCCCGCTGCTGGGCCTGTGCCTGGGCCTGCAGTGCGTGGTCATCGAGGCCGCCCGCAACCTGGCCGGCCTGCCCGAGGCCAACTCCACCGAGTTCGACGCGGCCGCCAAGCACCCGGTCGTCTCCACCATGGCCGAGCAGCTGGCCATCGTCGACGGCAAGGGCGACCTGGGCGGCACCATGCGCCTGGGCCTGTACCCGGCCAAGCTCGCCGAGGGCTCGATCGTCCGTGAGGTCTACGGCGGCGAGCAGTACGTCGAGGAGCGCCACCGCCACCGCTACGAGGTCAACAACGCCTACCGCGCGGACCTGGAGAAGACCGGCCTGCAGTTCTCCGGCCTCTCGCCCAAGGGCGACCTGGTCGAGTACGTCGAGTACCCGCGCGAGGTGCACCCGTACCTGGTGGCCACCCAGGCCCACCCGGAGCTGAAGTCCCGCCCGACCCGCCCGCACCCGCTGTTCGCGGGCCTGGTCAAGGCCGCCATCGAGATCAAGACGGCCCCGGCCGGCGAGTAGTCCCCGGTCGTTCACCGGACGGCGGCCCCGCGATTCCCGCGGGGCCGCCGTCCGGCGTTAGATTGTGTCGTACTGACGAAAAGGGGAGAGCGATGGACGAGCAGAGCGACCTGGTGATCGCCGACACGGCCGAGGCGTGGGAGGTCCGGGGCGGCAGCACGCCGTTCCAGGGCAAGGTCACCGGCGTGCGCAGCGAGGAGGTCCGGATGCCCGACGGCAGCTGGGCCCGCCGCGACTACCAGACCCACCCCGGCTCGGTCTCCGTGCTCGCTCTGGACGACAAGCAGCGGGTGCTGGTCCTGCGCCAGTACCGCCACCCCGTCCGCCAGCGGCTCTGGGAGCTGCCGGCCGGCCTGCTCGACGTTCCCGGTGAGAACCCGTGGCACGCCGCCCGGCGCGAGCTGTACGAGGAGGCCCACTGCAAGGCCGGCACCTGGCGGATCCTCGCCGACTACTACACCTCCCCGGGCGGCACCGACGAGGCGCTGCGGATGTTCCTGGCCACCGACCTGTCGGCCGCCGAGGGCGAGCGCTACGCGGCCGAGGGCGAGGAGCTGGAGATCGAGGTCGCCTGGGTGCCCGTGCCCGAACTGATCCGGCTGATCCAGGCCGGGCAGCTGCACAACCCGACCCTGATCACTGGCACCCTCGCCGTGCACGCCGCGCTGACCTCCCCGGACGGCCTGGACGGGCTGCGCCGCCCGGACGCGCCCTGGCCGGCCCGCCCCTTCGAGGCCTGACCGCCCGCTCGGGCCCCCGGCGGGGTTCGCGGACGACGGGCTTGATTCCTTGGGGTGATTTGCCGGTTCGTACGACCGGATGTCACCTCGGATCAGCCGGACGGTCGAACTACGCTTCGCAGACAGGGCGCCCGTCCCGGGCGTCCGCTTTTTCGCGCCGGGCGCTGAGCGCGGGACGACGTCGGGAGTGGCACGGGTGGCTAGGAAGACGGCGACGATGGACTCCGGCCCCGACGCGCCCGCCGGCGCCGTCCCGGGGCTCGACCGGCTGCCCGCCGGGCCCGCGCTGTTCACCGGACGGCGGGCCGAACTGGCCGCGCTGCGCGCGGCGGCCGCCCGCCGGGTGAGCGGACGCTGCCCCGTCCTGGTGCTCGCCGGGCGCCCCGGCTCGGGCCGGACGGCGCTGGCGGCGCGCTTCGCCCGGACCGTCGCCGCCGACTACCCGGACGGCGTGCTGTTCGCCCGGCTGTCCGCCCCGGACGGCGGGCGGGTGCCGCCCGGCCGGGCCGCCCGGCTGCTGCTGGAGCAGCTCGACCCGCAGGCCGCCGTGCCGCTGCCCGGGACGGTCGAGGACGGGCGGGACGAGCCGGGCGGCGTGGCGCTGCGGGAGGCGCTGGCGGGGCGCAAGGTGCTGCTGCTCCTCGACGACGTCCGGGACGCCGGGCAGCTGTGGCCGCTGCTCGCCGACGAGCCCGGCTGCCTGGTGCTCGCCACCACGGCCGGGCCGCTCACCGGGATCGAGGACATCGACCCGGTGATCCTCGGCGGGCTGGACCGGCAGGCCTCCGGCGAACTGCTGGCCGACCTGGTGGGCGGCACCCGGATCTCCTGTGACCCGGTCGGCGGGGCCGACCTCGCCGAGGCCTGCGCCGCCCGGCCGGCCACGCTGCGGCTGATGGCGCGGTGGCTGCGCGGCAACCCGAAGACCGCGGTCACCGACGCCGCGCGCGAACTCGACCGGGTGGTGGGGGAGGAGTCGGGGGCCGAGGGCGCCAAGGGCGGCAAGGCGGGGAAGGCCGGGAAGAGCGGGCGCACGCCGAGGACCGCCGAGGCCCCGAAGAAGAAGGAGGGCCCGCAGACGGCGGCCGAGGACAAGGCCGCGGACTCCGCCGCCACGCCCGAGCCGGCCGGCGACCCGTCGACCTGGGTCAAGCCGGAGCCCGAGCCGGCCGAGCCGGTGCCCGTCCCCGACAACGACCCGCTGCTGGGCGCCTTCACCCTGCTGTACCGGGGGCTGCCGGCCGCCCAGGCGCGGATGCTGCGCACCCTCACCCTGGCTCCGGCCCAGACCGCCGATCCGCGCACCGCCTCCGCCCTGGTCGGCTGCCCCGTACCGGAGGCCGCCGCGACGCTGGCCGCGCTGGCCGAGCAGGAGCTGCTCGGCGAGGAGGCGCCGGCCGCCGACGGCACCCCGCGCTACCGGGTGCCCGGACGGCTCCACCAGCGGCTGGTCCGGCTGCGGGAGAAGGAGGACCGGCCCGCCGAGACCGAACTTGCCCGGGCCCGGCTGCTGGAGCGGCTGGTCCGGCTCACCGAGTCCGCCCGCTCCCTGCTCGAACCGGACGCCGGCCCGGCCCCCGAGCCGCTGCCGGCCGCGCTGCGGCTGCACTCGGCCGCCCACGCCCGGGACTGGCTGCTCGGCGAGCGGGAGCTGCTGCTCGGCGCGGTGGCCGACGCGATCGGCCAGGGCGACCTGGACGGCTCGGCCGGCCGGCTGGTCACCGCGCTGCTGCGGGCGCTGCCGCTGACCGGCGCGGCCGCCCCCGCCGACCTCTACCGGCTGCACGAGCTGGTGCTCACCGTCGCCGAGCGCAACGGCCGCCCCCGCCGGGCCTCGGCCGCGCTGCTCAACCTGGGCGACCTCCAGGTGGCGGCGGGCCGCTGGGACCAGGCGGCCGCGCACTACCGGGCCGCCCTGGAGCATGCCCGTGCGGTCGGGGACGAACCGCTCTGCGCACGGGCCCTGGAGGGCGCGGCGGGCTGCCACCGGGCGCTCGGCGACGCGGTGCGCGCCGCCGACTGGTACGGGCGGGCGCTCGGTCTGCGGCAGTCGCTGGGGGACCACGCGGCGGAGGCCCGGCTGCTGGCCCGGGTGGCCGAGGCGCACACCGCGCAGCGCCGCTTCGAGGAGGCCGACCGGGAGTACCGGGCCGCGCTGGCCGTGCTGCGCCGGATCGGCGACGAGCGCGGCCGGGAGGCCGTCGGTGCGGCCCTCGCGGACCTGCGGGAACGCGTCGACGCCGGGTGGTGAGGGTGCTTTCGGAGGTATCGTCGAAAGTGCCCGGTTACGGCACCTATGGCAGGTAAGTTCCTGTGGAAGCCTACGAACCTGCCAATGTGTTCGTCGAAATTATTCGATTTGGAAGGCTGACAGGCCGCCTGGGCTTCATTACACTCGAACTCAGTCGCGCAGCGATCCCCATGCCCCGGCATGCCCGGAGGCTTCCCCACGTGCGCGTCGCCCACCGGTCTTCTCCGGTCGGGACCCCCATGGCAAGAGGACGTGTTCAGTCGTGAAGGTCGGCATCCCCCGCGAGGTCAAGAACCACGAGTACCGCGTGGCCATCACGCCCGCCGGCGTGCATGAGCTGGTCCGCAACGGACACGAGGTCTACATCGAGGACAACGCCGGTCTCGGCTCCTCGATCCCCAACGAGGAGTACGTGGCCGCCGGCGCCACCATCCTCCCCACCGCCGACGAGGTGTGGGCCACCGCCGACCTGCTGCTGAAGGTCAAGGAGCCCATCGCCTCCGAGTACCACCGGCTGCGGAAGGGCCAGACCCTCTTCACGTACCTGCACCTGGCGGCCGACCGCGCCGGCACCGACGCGCTGGTCGCCTCCGGCACCACCGCCATCGCGTACGAGACCGTGCAGCTGGGCAACGGCGCGCTGCCGCTGCTCGCCCCGATGTCCGAGGTCGCGGGCCGACTGGCCCCGCAGGTCGGCTCGTACCACCTGATGCGTCCGGCCGGCGGCCGCGGCGTGCTGCCCGGCGGCGTGCCCGGCACCCACCCGGCCAAGGCCGTCGTCATCGGCGGTGGCGTCTCCGGCTGGCACGCGGCCACCATCGCCATCGGCATGGGCTACGACGTGACCCTGCTGGACCGCGACATCAACAAGCTGCGCGAGGCCGACCGGATCTTCGGCACCCAGATCAAGGCCATCATGTCCAACTCCTTCGAGCTGGAGAAGGCCGTCCTGGACGCCGACCTGGTCATCGGCGCCGTGCTGATCCCGGGCGCCAAGGCCCCGAAGCTGGTCACCAACGAGCTGGTCTCCCGCATGAAGCCGGGCTCCGTGCTCGTCGACATCGCCATCGACCAGGGCGGCTGCTTCGAGGACTCGCACGCGACCACGCACGACGACCCGACCTTCCAGGTCCACAACTCGGTCTTCTACTGCGTGGCCAACATGCCGGGCGCCGTCCCGAACACCTCCACCTACGCGCTGACCAACGCCACCATGCCGTACGTGCTGGAGCTGGCCAACCGCGGTTGGAAGGAGGCGCTGCGCCGTGACGCGGCGCTCGCCAAGGGCCTGAACGTCCACGAGGGCCAGATCACCTTCCCGGCCGTGGCCGAGGCCTTCGGCCTGGAGTCGGTCACCGTGGAGACCGTGCTCGCCTGAACTCCCTGACCGCACAGCGGTCGTTCGCCCCCGACCCGATCCGTTCGGGTCGGGGGCTTCGCCGTGCCCGTGAACACCGGTCGGACCGGGCGGGTCGCTCTGTCGTCAATTTCCACGGGTCGTGTCGCCCGACCCTCGGCCACCCGCAGAAACGTTAGGGTCATAGGCCCGCTCATCCCTTGACAGCAGTCCGCCCGATAGTCGACACATCGTGCCCACTACCGTGGATTGTGTTGCTGCGAACGCCTTGAACGGCCTAGAGTCGCAAACCGTCGGCATGCTGCCACGCTGACGAATCGACATAGAGTCCTGGATGCCCAAGGAGGTAAGACGACTTGTGAATGAGTCGACAATTGCTCCCGGGGGTGGTCAGCCAGGACTGGCGGAGCTCACCGCCGGCCAGCCGAGTGAGGAGTCCGGGGCCCGGCAGCCCTCCGTGGGCTCGGCCGAGGTCGGCTCGGTCGCACTCCGTACCTTCGAAGCACGCCAGAACACAGCGCAGGTGACCACGGTGACCGATCACGACGCCGACTTGGCGGCCTACGGCCTGGCCTACGGCGAGTTCGCCTACGGCGCCTACGACGACCCGGACGCCGAGTACGAGCCGGACCCGGAGTACGCCGCCACGCTGGCCCCCGACGCCGCGCGCCAGCGCCGCGAGCGGGTCGGCCCGACCGGCCGTCCGCTGCCGTACTTCCCGATCCCCGCGCCGGTCGCCGAGCACGGCCCCGCCCAGATCATCGCCATGTGCAACCAGAAGGGCGGCGTCGGCAAGACCACGTCGACCATCAACCTGGGCGCGGCGCTGGCCGAATACGGCCGCCGGGTGCTGCTCGTCGACTTCGACCCGCAGGGCGCGCTCTCGGTCGGCCTCGGCGTCAATCCGATGGAGCTCGACGTCACCGTCTACAACCTGCTCATGGAGCGGGGCCTGACGGCCGATGAGGTGCTGCTGAAGACCGCCGTCCCCGGCATGGACCTGCTGCCCTCCAACATCGACCTCTCCGCCGCCGAGGTGCAGCTGGTCAGCGAGGTGGCCCGGGAGTCCGCGCTGGCGCGCGCCCTGAAGCCGCTGCTGCCGGACTACGACTACGTCATCATCGACTGCCAGCCCTCGCTGGGCCTGCTGACGGTCAATGCGCTGACGGCCGCTCACAGCGTGATCGTCCCGCTGGAGTGCGAGTTCTTCGCGCTGCGCGGCGTCGCGCTGCTGACCGAGACCATCGAGAAGGTGTGCGAGCGGCTCAACCCCGAGCTGCGCCTGGACGGCATCCTCGCGACCATGTACGACTCGCGTACCGTGCACAGCCGTGAGGTGCTGGCCCGGGTCGTCGAGGCGTTCGGCGAGCACGTCTTCCACACCGTCATCGGGCGGACCGTGCGCTTCCCGGAGACCACCGTCGCCGGCGAGCCGATCACGACGTACGCGACCAACTCGGTCGGTGCCGCCGCCTACCGCCAGCTCGCCAGGGAGGTGCTCGACCGGTGCCGCCCCGCCGAGTGAGTCTCCCGGGTGCCGACGAGCTGTTCCGGACCACCGGCGGGATGGCGCTGTCGCCGTCCCTCGCGCCGCGTCCGGCCGCCGAGGCATCCAGACCGGAGACCGCGCGGACCGTCAACGGCACGGACGGCGCCGAGGGCACCGAGGCCGCCACGGGGGCCCAGGACGGCCGGCAGGCGCCGCAGGAGCAGCAGTCGGCCACCGCGGTGCCGTCGCCCGCGCAGCCGCCCGCCCAGCGAGCCGGCGGGC
>NZ_MECK01000181.1 GCF_014596465.1 Streptomyces sp. CBMA123
CCGACGAAGTCCGCGAAGCCCTCCAACTCAGCACCGAAACCCCCGTCATCACCCTCGACGCCCGCCGCCGGGACAGCGCCAAAAGCGCCCTCATCACCCTCGTCGAACACGCCCTCCTCGCCCGACTGCGCTGACCGGCACGGCCACGGCCCACCGGACGGGGTGAAGTCCGGTGGGCCGTCGGCGGGTCGGGCTCGGCCGGGTCGGGGCGGGGTGGACTACGCGGAGCGCTCGGACCCTTCGGTCGGCTCCAGCCCGGCCCGGATCAGGCCGTAGGTGTACGCGTCCTCAAGGGCCAGCCAGGAGGCGGCGATCACGTTGTCGGCCACCCCGACCGTGGACCAGGTCGCGGCGCCGTCGGTGGACTCGATCAGCACCCGGGTCTTGGAGCCGGTGCCGTGCTGCCCCTCCAGGATGCGGACCTTGTAGTCCACCAACTCGAAGGTGGCCAGCGGCGGGTAGATGCCCTCCAGGGCCGTCCGCAACGCCTGGTCCAGCGCGTTGACCGGGCCGTTGCCCTCGCCGATGGCGATCCGGCGCTCGCCCTTGGCCCACAGCTTCACCGTCGCCTCGTTGCCCGAGACCCCGTCCGGGCCCTGCTCGCTGATGGTCCGCCAGGACTCCGGACGGTAGAAGCGGTCCCGGCTGCCGCGCACCTCGTCGCGCAGCAGCAGCTCGAAGGAGGCGTCGGCGGACTCGTAGGTGTAGCCGAGGTTCTCCTGCTCCTTCACCCTGGCCACCACCCGGCCGGCCAGGTCGCGGTCGGCGGAGAGGTCGTAGCCGAGTTCCTTGCCCTTGAGTTCCACCGAGGCCCGCCCGGCCATGTCGGAGACCAGCATCCGCATGGTGTTGCCGACCAGTTCGGGATCGGTGTGCTGGTACAGGTTCGGGTCGACCTTGATGGCGGAGGCGTGCAGGCCCGCCTTGTGGGCGAAGGCCGAGAAGCCGACGTACGGCTGGTGGGTGGAGGGGGCCAGGTTGACCAGTTCGGCGATCGCGTGCGAGATCCGGGTCATCTCGGCCAGCCGGCCCGGGGGCAGCACCCGGCGGTCGTACTTCAGCTCCAGCGCGCCGACCACCGGGAACAGGTTGGCGTTGCCGACCCGCTCGCCGTAGCCGTTCGCGGTGCACTGCACGTGGGTGGCGCCGGCGTCCACCGCGGCCAGGGTGTTGGCCACCGCGCAGCCGGTGTCGTCCTGGGCGTGCATGCCGATCCGGGCGCCGGTCGCCGCGATCACGTCCGCGACGGTGTCCCGGACGCCGGCCGGCAGCATCCCGCCGTTGGTGTCGCAGAGCACCACCACGTCCGCCCCGGCCCGGTGCGCGGTGCGCACCACCGCGAGGGCGTACTCGCGGTTGGCCCGGTAGCCGTCGAAGAAGTGCTCGCAGTCCAGGAACACCCGCCGGTCCTGGGCCCGCAGGAACTCCACGCTGTCCCGGATCATCTCCAGGTTCTCGTCCAGCGTGGTGCGCAGCGCCAGTTCGACGTGCCGGTCGTGGGCCTTGGCGACCAGGGTGACCACGGGCGCGCCGGAGGCGACCAGCGCGGCCAGCTGCGGGTCGTCGGCCGCCTTGCCGCCGGCCCGGCGGGTGGCACCGAAGGCGACCAACCGGGCGTTGTGAAGCTCCAGTTCGGCGGCGGCGCGGGCGAAGAACTCGGTGTCCCGGGGGTTCGCCCCGGGCCAGCCGCCCTCGATGAAGCCGACCCCGAACTCGTCCAGGTGCCGGGCGATGGCCAGCTTGTCCGCCACCGTCAGGTTGATGCCCTCCCGCTGCGCGCCGTCGCGCAGGGTGGTGTCGAACACGTGGAAGCTGTCGTCGGTGCGGCTGACCTCGGTCATGACCCCTGGTTCTCCGTTCGGGGAGGTTGTACTGCTCTGCCGGATTCTCGTCCCGGCTCCACTGTCCAGGATCCCGCGCGCGGCCCCGGTGTTCCCCGGGCCCCTTGTGGGGGCCGTCGGCCGGTCCGAGGGCTGTGCTCAATGGGCTGCGCCCACGGTGTTCACGGGGCTGCGCCGAAAAGCGAAAAGACCCCTCGCGGGTGCGAGAGGTCTGCGCGCGGGTCTGGACGCTCGTGGTCGCTCCGCATCGGGTCCTGCGGGAGCGGTCACTGCGGACCGGCGCGCCTGCTGCTAATAATCAGCGAAAGCGAGGACACGCTGGCAGTCTGGCACAGCATCCGGGATCCGGCCCGCCCGTCTCGCGATGCGGAACGGGGCGGGCCGGAGGGGGTGCCGGCGTCCGTCCGATCAGACGATCCGGTGCAGCCAGTTGTGGGTGTCCGGCTGCTGGCCGCCCTGGATGGCCAGCAGGGCGCGGCGCAGCTCCATGGTGATCGGGCCGGGCTCGCCGGTGCCCACGGTCCAGTCCGCGGCGGCGGACTTCACCGAGCCGACCGGGGTGATGACGGCGGCGGTGCCACAGGCGAAGACCTCGGTGAGGGTGCCGTCGGCGTTGGCCTGCTGCCACTCGTCGGTGGAGATCTTCCGCTCCTCGACCGCGTAGCCCAGGTCGCCGGCGAGCTGCAGCAGCGAGTCGCGGGTGATGCCGGGCAGCAGCGCGCCGGACAGCTCCGGGGTGACGATCTTCGCGTCCTTCCCCTCGCCGAAGACGAAGTACAGGTTCATGCCGCCCATCTCCTCGACCCACCGGTGCTCGGCGGCGTCGAGCCAGACCACCTGGTCGCAGCCCTTCTCGGCGGCCTGCGCCTGGGCGACCAGCGAGGCGGCGTAGTTGCCCGCGCACTTGGCGGCGCCGGTGCCGCCGGGCGCGGCCCGGACGTACTCCTTGGACAGCCAGACCGAGACCGGCTTGATGCCGCCCTGGAAGTAGGCGCCGGCCGGGGAGGCGATGATCATGAAGAGGTAGGAGTTCGCCGGACGGACACCCAGACCGACCTCGGTGGCGAACATGAACGGGCGCAGGTACAGGCTCTGCTCCGGCTCGCTCGGAACCCACGCCCGCTCCTGCTGGACCAGCAGCTCGACGGCCTCCACGAAGGCCCCCACCGGCAGCTCCGGCATCGCCAGCCGGCGGGCCGAGGCCTGGAAGCGCAGGGCGTTGGCCTCGGGACGGAAGGTCGCGATCGAACCGTCGGCCTGGCGGTAGGCCTTCAGGCCCTCGAAGATCGCCTGGCCGTAGTGCAGGGTCATGTTCGCCGGGTCCATCTCGACCGGCGCGTACGGGACGAGCTGCGCGTCGTGCCAGCCACGGCCCTCCGTCCAGCGGATGGTGACCATGTGGTCGGTGAAGACGCGGCCGAAGCCGGGATCGGTCAGCCGGGCCTCGCGCTCCGCCGCGGACAGCGGGTGGGCGGAGGGCTTGAGGTCGAACGTGATGGGCGCCTGGGTCGGCGTGCTCATGGCTGTTTCCTTCACCGTGGGGTTCGTTCGGGCCGCCACCGCCGAAGGAACGTTACGGCGATCCATCGCCGAAACGAACGCACAACGGCACGGCCCACTGTCGATACTCGCATCCAGAGGGCCGTGCCGAACAGCCGCCCGCTCCTTGGGGAGCTGCAAGCTGCGGTTATGCGGTCCGGCCCACCTGGCCGGATCCGCTGGGGTCCGGCCCGCTAGCCGGCTACTCGCCCGGCGAGCGCGTCGCCGACCTCGGAGGTGGACCGGGCGCCGGCCCGCGAGGCCAGGTCCGCCGCGACGGCGGCCTCCACCGTGGCGGCCTCGGCGGCGAAGCCGAGGTGCTCCAGCAGCATGGCGACCGACAGCACGGTAGCGGTCGGGTCGGCCTTGCCCTGGCCGGCGATGTCCGGGGCCGAGCCGTGCACCGGCTCGAACATGGCCGGGAACTCACCGCTCGGGTTGATGTTGCCGCTCGCCGCCAGCCCGATGCCACCGGTCACGGCGGCGGCCAGGTCGGTCAGGATGTCGCCGAACAGGTTGTCGGTGACGATGACGTCGAAGCGCTCCGGCGAGGCGACCAGGTGGATGGTGGCCGCGTCGACGTGCAGGTAGTCGGTGCTGACCTCGGGGAACTCCCGGCCGACCTCGGCGAAGATCCGCGACCACAGGTGCCCGGCGTGCACCAGCACGTTGTTCTTGTGCACCAGGGTGAGCTTCTTGCGCGGCCGCGCCTGGGCCCGGCGGTAGGCGTCGCGCACCACGCGCTCGATGCCGTACGCGGTGTTCAGGCTGACCTCGGTGGCCACCTCGTGCGGCGTCCCGGTGCGCAGCGAGCCGCCGTTGCCGACGTACGGGCCCTCGGTGCCCTCACGGACCACCACGAAGTCGATCTCCGGCTGACCGGCCAGCACGGACTCCACGCCCGGGAACAGCCGGCCCGGCCGGAGGTTGATGTGGTGGTCGAAGGCGAACCGCAGCTTCAGCAGCAGCCCCCGCTCCAGCACCCCGGACGGCACGCTCGGGTCCCCGATGGCACCCAGCAGGATCGCGTCGAAGCCCTTGAGCTCGGCCAGCACGGCGTCCGGCAGCGTCTCCCCGGTCCGGTGGTAGCGCCGGGCCCCGAGGTCGTACTCGGTGGTCTCCAGCTTCACGTCGGCGGGGAGCACGGCGCCGAGGACCTTCAGACCTTCGGCCACCACTTCCTGGCCGATGCCATCACCCGGGACAACTGCGAGACGAATGGTGCGAGACATGCTCGGACCCTACTCCGCCGTCCCAGAGGCTGACACCTGGCGTCCAGCATCTGGACTGGGTCAGGTCAGGTCGATCTCCACCGGGAACGGCTGATCGACCTTCGACTGCTGGTGATGGATGCCGGTCGGGAAATACCGCTTCGACGCCGGCTCCAGCTCGTAGGTGTAGACGACCGGTCGACCTTCGTCGCACCCGACCCGCCAGAAGTGGCGGATACCAGCCGCCGCATACTGGCCGGCTTGATCGCGCGGTCACGCTCGCGCGATTCACTGGCATCCTTGCGGCCTTCTCAGGCTACTCGGCAAAGCATCCTCACACGCCACTCCTCTGAGGGAGCGTGCGTTGCAAGGGGTGCGCCGGGGGCGCGCTTAGGGTGGCGTGGTCCGGGATTCCTGGCAGAACGGGGCGCGTGGGTGAGGACCGAACGGCGGCGGGAGCCACTGGTCTGCGGGGCGGCGGCCGGGCTGGCCATCGGCGGGTACGCGCTGGCGGCGGGGCTGCGCGGGCGGTGGCCGGGCGGGGCGGGCACGGTGGCCGTGCCGTACCACGCGCACCTGTGGGACCTGCTGCACGGACAGGCCGCCGGGGACCTGCTGTTCAACTGGAACAGCGGCTACGGCGTCCCGTTCCTGGCCGACTTCTTCGCCTACCTGATGAACCCGTTCTCCTGGCCGACCGCCCTGCTCCCCCGCGACCAGGGCCAGCTCGCCGTCTTCCTGGTCACCCTGGCCAGCATCGGCCTCGGCACCGCCCTGATGGCCCACCTGCTCGGCCGACTGCACCCCGGCCCGCGCTGGCTGCGGGTGCCCGCGGCCGTCGGGTACGGGCTCTGCGCCTGGGTGCTGGACGTCGGCGGCGGCGCGCCGATGTGGCTGTGGGGCCTGGTCTCGCTGCCGCTGCTCGGCCTGGTCGGGGACTGGTGCCTGCACGAGCGCCGCTGGGTGGCCGGCGCGCTGTGCGTCGCGCTCGCCTGGGCGGGCAACCTGTACACCGCCGCGCTGGCCACCCTGGTCGCCGGACTCCTGTTCGCCGTACGGCTGTTCGCCACTCCGCGCCCCTTCCGGCACCGGGTCCGGTCCACCGGCCGGGCCGTCACCCAGACCGCCGTCGGGCTGCTGCTCGCCTCCCCCGTGCTGTTCGTCGCCGTCCGGGCCGCGCGCGGTGCCCAGCCGGAGTCCCCGGTGCAGCCGCTCGGCCCGTCCGGCTTCGAGGGGCACCTCGCCCAGCTGCTGCCCGCCACCGGCGGGCGGCCGCTGCCGGACGTGGCGATCGGGGTGCTCGGGCTGCTGCTGGTGTGCGGGCTGCCGTTCAACCGCCGGGTGCGGGTCCGCGAGCGGGCGGCCTGGGGCGTGACGCTGCTGCTGGTGGTGCTCAGCTTCGTCTGGACGCCGACCGTGCTGGTCTGGCACGGTCTGGCGATCCCGGCCGGCGGGCCGTACCGGGTCTCCTTCGTGCTCAGTGGGCTGCTGGTGCTGGCCGGCTGGGTGTCGCTGGCCCACCGGCCGGACCGGTTCACCCTGCTGGGCGGCGGCGCCCTGGTCGCGGTGATCGCCGTCCTGGTGGCCGTCGGGCGCTCGGTGCCCGCCGCCACCTGGGTGCTGCTGGGCGTGGGCGGCGCCGTCCTGCTGGCCGCGCTCCGGGTGCTGGAGCGCCGGCACACCGACCGGCGGGCGAACGCGCTCGCCACCTGGGTGATCGGCGCCGTGGTGCTCGGCAACGCCGTCTGGGCCGGGTACGCGGCGCTCGGCGCGGCCCCCGACGACAGCGTCTCCCCGGCGGCCGTCCGGGCCGGGCACGCCGCGGTGCGGGCCGGCGCCGACTGGCCGGACGGGCGCAGCGACCCGGGCCCGCACGCCTTCACCCCCAACGACCCGCTGCTGCTGAACGGCCAGGGCGGCGGCTACTCCAGCGGCTACCTGCCGACCGCCGCCGCCCTGCTGCTGCACGACCTCGGCGCCGGCTGGACGGCCGGCGGGCGGCAGACCGGGAGCGTCACCGACCCGGTCGGACAGGCCCTGTTCGGCATCGGCGCCCATCTGGACGACGGTCCGCCGCCGCACGGCTTCGCCCCCGTCCGGGCCCTCGCACCGCCGCTGGTCACCGTGCTGCCGCCGGGCGCCCGGACCGGCACCTCCTCGGTCTGGGCCCGCCAGGAGTCGCTGCTCGGCAGCCAGGTGTACGACACCCCGCTGCCCGTCCCGGCGGGCGGCCCGGTGCCCACCCTGCACGGCACCAGCGGCTGGTCGGTGCCGGGCGGCGGGGAGGGCACGGTGTTCACCGCCGCCTGCACACCGGGCTCGACGGCGTACTTCCACGGGGTCTGGTACCGGGGCACGGTCAGCGGCCTGGGCACCGACTACCGCAGCGACGGCGAGCAGCCCACCACGGCGGTGGCGGTCCACCGGCTGGGGACGGTCCCGGCCGACGGCGTGGTCCGGGTGACCCTGCGCTCGGACATCGTCAGCCAGGTCCCCGCCCGCCCGATCGGCTGCCTGCGGGCGGACGCCCTGACCGCCGCCGTCACCCGGCTCACCGCCACCGGCGCCACCCGGGTCGAGGCCGGCGGCCACACCCTCACCGCCACCCTCCCGCCGGGCTCCACCGGCACCGCGCTGCTCTCCGTCCCCGCCACCGAGGGCTGGACCTGCGCCACCGACGGCGGCGGCTCCACCGCCCCCACTCCGGTGCTCGGCATGATCGGCGTCCCGCTCGGCGGCGGCGCCGGCCGGATCTCCTGCGCCTTCCGCCCGCCCGGCCTCACCGAGGGCCTGACCGTCGCCTCCGGCACCGCCGCCGTCCTCGCCCTGGTCGCCGCCTTCGCCCGCCTCTCCCGGCGCCCCACCCGCACCCCCCGCCGCGAGCGCCGTCTGGCCACCCGGCCGTAGCCGGGCGGCGCTCGGAACGGCGACCGGGGCGCCGAAAGGGGCAGCGGAAGGGCGGCCCGCCGACCGGTGTCGGCGGGCCGCCCCTTTTCGGCGTACGGGCCTACGGCAGGTCGAGCACCTGGGCCCGGCGGTCGGCCGGGTTGAGGTGGTAGAGCAGCAGGAGCCGGGAGGTGTCGCCCGGGGTGCGGTGCACGTCGAGGACGGTGCCGGGGCCGGCCGGGGTGACCATCGTGGGCGGGCCGGTGAGGCCGGTCCGGACGGTCAGGGCCGGGTGCAGGACGTCCAGCGGCAGGGTGGGGCTGGTGCCGCGCAGGCCGATGGTGGCGAAGGCCTCGGCCGGGTCGGGCCGGCCGGGAGCCGCGACGCCGGTCCAGACGCCGTAGTGGACGGTGCCGTGGCCGGGCGTGACACCGGGCAGGGCGCTCAGCCGGACGGGCAGGACCACGACGTCGCTGTCCAGCAGTTCGGTGTCGGTGTCGCCCCAGTGGGCGTTGAGCGGCTGGACGTCGAGTTCGGCGCCGGTGCGGGCGTCGAGGGCGCGGGAGACCAGTACGTCGCCGCCGCGCAGCCGGTCGGCCTCGAGGATCACGTCGGTGACGCCGTCCCCGTCGGTGTCCAGCGACACCCGTACCCCGTACAGCCCGACCGGGGTGGCCGCCGGGGCCCACAGCCGGGCGCCGACGTACAGCAGGTCGGAGTCGGCGGCCGCGCCCACGGCCCGGAGGTTGGCGGCCCGGTCGCCGGGGTGTTCGACGCAGAGGTCGCGGCTCTGGCCGGCGTCCTCCTGGGTGTCCGCGGGCCGGATGCCGACGCCGGGTCCGACGGCCTTGCCGCCGCCGGGCGGGCAGTCGGGCCAGCGGTCGTCCTCGCCGCCGAGGGCGAGGGCGCTGACCAGTCCGGGCGCCTCGCCGGGTGCGGCGCTGCCGCCGAGGGTGACGAGGGTGCCGTCCCGGGCGGTCCGGACGGAGGCGGTGGCGCCGAGGTCGCCGGTGGGGCGCGGGGCGGCGAACACCGGGACCCTCAGCTGCGGCAGGGACTGGTCGGTGACCGGGCTGAACAGCACCTGTCCGGACAGCTCGCCCCGGTAGCTGCGGGCCCGGCCGCCCTGCACGGTGTCGATGGTCGGGTCGGGCGTGCGTCCCAACCGCCCGGGTACGGACAGCGTCACCCGGACTCGCGCGGTGCCGCCGGCCGGGACGTCCACCTGGGCGGGCGCCACCTCGAAGGCGGCGCCGGGCAGTTCGGTGGCCGCCGCGTACCGGGTGCGGTAACTCAGCGGTGCGGACGAGTGGTTGTGCAGCTCGATCTCCCGGTCGAGGGTCGTCGGCCCGCCGACCTCGACCGGCCCGTAGGAGACCCCGACGCCGCCCGCCCGGGCGCCTTCCCCCGCCGCGTAGGCGACGACCGGGGTGCGGACCGCCCCGTCGACCCGGGCCCGGCCGGCGCCGGTGCGCTCGGGCCCGTAGACCGGGCCGCCGTGGTCGTCGCCGAGGTAGGTGTCCGTGCTGGTGTTCATCAGCGCGGCCTTGACCTGCTCGACCGGCCAGTCCGGGTGCGCGGCGCGGACCAGCGCGGCCAGCCCGGCGACGTGCGGGGTGGCCATCGAGGTGCCGTTCTCGCGTTCGCCGCCGGTGCCGCTGCCGACCAGGGCGGACCAGATGGTCTCGCCGGGGGCGGCGAGGTCGGGCTTGACCACGCCGGGCAGGCCGATGCCCCGGGAGGTGAAGTCGGTGAGGGTGTCGACCCGGGCCGGCTGGTTCTGCGCGACGGAGCCGTGCAGCGGGTTGCCGGGTGCGGCGAGCCGGACCTGGACGTCGCCTTCGGCGGCGGCCTTGAGCAGTCGTTCGCCGTCCGCCCGGCCGAGCAGGACGGCCGGGATCCGGTCGTCGCCGGAGATCTCGGCGAGATGGTCGGTGTCGGCGGCGTAGAGCGCGCCGATCGCCCCGGCGTCGGCGGCGTGGTCGGCCCGCGGTCCGGAGTTGCAGGCCCGGTCGGGGTCGCGGGTGCGCCAGGTGAGCACCGCGATCCGCCCCTTCAGCCGCTGCTTGTCGGCCTCGCTGAACTCGGTGCAGCCGTCCGCCTGGTCGGCGGGCACGGCGAGCGGGCCGCTGACCTGGGTGCCGGACCAGCCCTGGTAGCGCTCGCTCCAGTGGCCGGGGACGACTCCGGCCAGGTCGGCGGGGGCGAGCACGGTGATGCCGTCCACGTCGGCGTGCCCGTGCACGGAGGCGGCGACGGTGATCGCCCGGACGGCGGTGCCGGGGCTGCCGCCGATGCCGTAGACGTCGCCCTCGTTGCCGGCCGCCGCGATCACCGCGGTGCCCAGTTCGGCGAGCCGGTCGACGGCCAGCGCGTCGGCGTCGTCGGGGCTGCCGAAGCGGCTGCCGAGGGACAGGTTGACCACGTCGAGCCGGTCGCCGAGGTCGCCGTCGCCGTTCGGGTCGGCGGCCAGGTCGAGGGCCTGGGCGAGCCGGTCGGTGGAGCCGTCGCAGCCGAACACCCGGATCGCGTACAGCTGGGCGCCGGGAGCGGCGCCGGGGCCGATCCGGAACGAGGCCGGGTCGAGTCCGGGCCGGTACGGGCCGGTGTACGGGTGGCCGTCGGCGGTGACGCCGTACCCGGCCGCGGTGCCGGCGACGTGGGTGCCGTGCCCGTTGCGCACGCAGTCGAGCGGGTTGTCGCTGGGGTGCGGCACCGGCTGGTGGTTGGGGGCGGCCGGGTCGGGGTTGTAGTCGTCGCCGACGAGGTCCTTGCCGCCGATCACCTTGGCGTTGGGGAACAGCGCGGCCGGAGCGGGCTTGCCGCGTTCGACCGAGCGGAAGGCCTCCTCGGTGCCGGGGCCGCCGAAGTCGGCGTGGGTGTAGTCGATGCCGCTGTCGATGATGCCGATCCGGACGCCCTGGCCGGTGTTCCCGGCCACCGCCGCGTCGCCGGACCAGACCTGGGGGGCGCCGGTCAGCGGGACGGAGTAGGCGTTGTCGCGCTGCTTGTTCACGATCGGGTGGACGGCCCGGACGCCGGGCAGCGCCCGCAGCGCGGGCAGCCGGTCGGCGGGGGCACTGACGGCCAGGCCGGTGAGCAGGGTGCGGGTGCGGTAGAGCTCCTGGGCGGCGGGTGCCACGCGCTGGACGGCCACGGCGAGCCGGTCGAGCGCGTCCCCGGCCCGGGAGCGCTGGCCGGCGCCGGCCTG
>NZ_MECK01000182.1 GCF_014596465.1 Streptomyces sp. CBMA123
GTCCCGCCGGGTGCCGCCCGCCGTACGGCCGACGGCCAGCGCGTCCACGGTGCGCAGCCGGCCGGCCCGGGCGGCGGCCGCCCAGGCGACCAGCGCGACGGCGGCGAGCGTGCCGCCCGCGACCGCGACGTCCACCCAGGGGGCGACGCCGGAGGCGTTGGTGCCGTAGAGCCGGCCGGCGGTGGCGAGCAGCGGGACGGTCAGCGCGTTGCCGGCGACCACCCCGAGCAGGACGCCGACGGTGGCCGGGATCAGCGCCTGGGCGACGTAGGCGCGCACCACCTGGGCGGGGGTGCAGCCGAGCGCCTTGAGGACACCGATCCGCCGGGTGGCGGTGCCGACCGCGCCGGCCACCACATTGCCCGCGACCAGCACGGACATCGCCATGCCGAGCAGGCCGAAGGCGACCATGAAGGGCAGGAACAGCGCGGTGTTGCGGTCCGAGCCCTGCTTGGTGGCGAGCCAGGACTGGGAGCCGGCGAGCGCCCCGGCGGGGGCGGCGGCGGCCACCGCCGTCCGGTCGGCGGTCATCGCCTCGGTGCTGTCGGCCCGCGCGAAGCGGTAGAGCAGTTCGTAGCCGGGGGTGCTGCCGGGGGCGGTGAGCGCGGGGATCGCCTCGGGTGTCACCCAGGCGTCGGCGGTGCGGCTGACGGAGCGGGCGAAGCCGACCACCTTCAGGGTGGGCGAGCCCGGCAGGCCGGGCAGGCGCAGGGTGCCGCCGACCGGCACGCCCTGGTTCCCGTACGAGTCGCCGATCGTCACCTCGTCCGGCTTGGTCGGCCAACTCCCTTCCAGCAGCTGGACCGTGTCGATGCCCTCGGTGGCCGAGGCGCGGCCGGCCACGGTCATCGGCTCCATGGTCGCCCCGACCGGGACGGTCGAGCCGGGGCCGGGCTCGGGGTCGACGGTCACGGTGCGAAAGGGCCCGGCGGACTCCGTCACCCCGGCGGCGTGGGCGGTGGCGGCGAGCTGCCCGGCGCCCGCCCGGGTGCCGTCGAAGCGCGCCACCAGGTGGGCGCCGTGCTGGCGGTCGAAGGCCTGGTCGAAGGGGGCCTCGGAGGCGACCAGCAGGGAGCCGCCGAGGACGGAGCAGGTGGTGGCCACCAGGGCGGACAGCCCGATGGCGACGGTCTGGGTCCGGCGCCGCCGTACTCCGGCGCGGACGACCCGGCTCAGCGCGCTCATGCCGCCACCGCCGGGGAGTCCGCGGTGTCCGACTCGACCCGGCCGTCCCGCATCCGGACGGTGCGGGTGGCGCAGTCCTCGGCGAGGGTCAGGTCGTGGGTGACGATCAGGATGGTCTGGCCGTCCTGGTGCAACTCGCGGAACAGCTCCTTGACGTCCTCACCGGAGGCCGAGTCCAGCGCGCCGGTCGGCTCGTCGGCCAGCAGCAGGGCTGGCCGGTTCATCAACGCCCGGGCCACCGCGACGCGTTGGCGCTCGCCGCCGGAGAGCCGGCCGGGGTGGGCGCGGGCGTGCCGGTCGATGCCGAGCGACTCCAGCAGTTCGGCGGCCCGCCGCCGGGCCTCGGCGCGGGGGACGCCGGCCAACTCGCCGGCCAGCACCACGTTGTCGGCCACGGTGAGGTCGTCCAGCAGGTTGAAGAACTGGAACACCATGCCGATCGTGCCGCGCCGGTACCGGGCCGAGCCGGACTCGTTCAGCCGGTCCACCCGCACCCCGGCCACGGTGACCGTCCCGATGCTCGGCCGGTCCAGCCCGGCGACCAGGTTCAGCAGGGTGGACTTCCCGCTGCCGGACGGGCCGAGCACCGCCACCGACTCCCCCGACCGGACGCTCAGCGTCACCCCGTCGAGCGCCGCCCGCGCGCCCTCGTAGTGGCGGCTCACACCGCTCAGTTCGATCACCGGATCGCTGCTCATGTCCCTGCTCCTCCTGCCGTCCTGCCTGGTGACGAGGACGAAGGTACGGACGGGCGGCGCTCCCCCGCGTCCGCCGCCCGCCGCACGTTCCGTACCGCGTCAGGTGGACGGGCCCGGGCGTCATCCTTGCGAGGTAGTCGCCCGGTGTACGGGCCCCGGCCGCCCGCGGGGCTGTCCCGGTCGGCGGCCGGGGGCCACAATGTCCCGGTGATCAACGTGATCGACCACCCGACGGTACGGCGGCTGCGCGCCGCCACCCGGCTGGGCAGCGACCGGGAGGCCGCTCCCCCAGCCCGGCCGACCCGCCGCGGCCAGGCCTTCGACCTGGCCCTGGCCCTGCTCCTCTGCTTCTCCTGCGGCCGCTACGCCGGCGTCGCCGCCGGCTCGCAGGGCGCCGGCTGGAACGGGCTGTTACTGCTGGCGCCGCTCGTCCCGCTACCGCTGGTGCTACGCCGCCGCTACCCGCTGACGGCGCTGTGGACGGTGCTGCCGGGCGCACTGCTGGTGCGGACGCAGCACGGGGATCTCGCGTACTGGGCAGGCGTGGCGGTGATCGTCGCCGCGTACAGCACGGCCGCGTACGGACGCCGCCGGCCCGCCGTACTGGCGAGCCTGCTGGCCGCCACCGCCGCGCTCGTGGTGCTGTTCGGCGACGCCTACCTGCCGCACTTCCCGAACGGGGTGATCGCCGTCCTCGTCCTGGTGCCGGTGTTCGCGGTCGCCTACGAACTGCGGATGTGGCGCCGCCGGGCGGAGGAGGGGCGGGAGCGGGTGTCCGCCCTGGAGCGCGAGCAGCTGGCCGCGCTGGAGCGTGCGGTGGAGCTGGAACGGGCGCGCATCGCCCGGGAGTTGCACGATGTGGTGACCCACAACGTGAGCATGATGACGATCCAGGCCGGGGCCGCCCGCAAGATCCTGGACACCGCCCCGGACAAGGCCCGCGAGGCGATGGCCGCGGTGGAGTCCGGCGGGCGCGCGGCGATGACCGAACTGCGGCACGTGATGGGCCTGTTGACCATCGACTCGGGCAGCGGGGACGATCCCGCGGCCGATGCCGACCTCAGCCCGCAGCCCGGCCTCGGCCGGCTGGACGCCCTGGTCGAGGGCGTCCGCCGGGCCGGACTGCCGGTGGAGCTGACCGTGCGCGGGCAGCGCCGGTCCGTCCCGCCCGGGGTCGAACTCGCCGCCTACCGGGTCGTCCAGGAGGCGCTCACCAACACCGTCAAGCACGCGGGCGGCGCCGACGCCGCGGTGAGCGTCGACTACGCCCCCGACCGCCTGCAGGTGGAGGTCACCGACACCGGCGGCCGCCCCACCGGCGCCGCCGCCACCGGCAACGGCCGCGGCCTGCTCGGGCTGCGCGAACGCCTCGCCGTCTACGGCGGCACCCTGCACACCGGCCCCCGGCCACGCGGCGGCTACCGCGTCACGGCCTCGATACCGCTGGAGAGTTGAGAGTTGACAGACGACGTGGAGCAGCAGCCGCTGCGCGTGGTGGTCGCCGACGACCAGGCACTGGTCCGGATCGGCTTCCGGCTGATCCTGGAGTCCGAGGGGATCGAGGTGGTCGCCGAGGCCGAGGACGGCGAGCAGGCCGTCGCCGCCGTCCGGCGGAGCCGGCCGGACGTGGTGCTGATGGACATCCGGATGCCCGGGCTGGACGGCCTGGAGGCCACCCGGCGGATCCTCGCGGCCCCGTCGCCCCAGCCGCCCCGGATCATCATGCTGACCACCTTCGACCTGGACCACTACGTGTACGCGGCGATGGCCGCCGGGGCCAGCGGCTTCCTGCTCAAGGACGTCACCCCGGAGCACCTGGCCGCCGCCGTCCGGCTGGTCCGCACCGGCGACGCGCTGCTCGCCCCGGCGATCACCCGCCGCCTGGTGGAGCGCTTCGCCCGCCCGACCGCCCCGGACGCGGCCGCCCCGCACCGCGAACTGGCCACCCTCACCCCGCGCGAGCTGGAGGTGATGGGGCTGCTCGCCCGCGGGCTCAGCAACGCCGAACTCGCCGCCCGGCTGCAGCTCTCCGAGGCGACGGTGAAGACCCATGTGGCCCGGATCCTGGGCAAGTTGGGACTGCGCGACCGGGCCCAGGTGGTGGTCGCGGCGTACGAGACCGGGCTGGTCAGCGTGGGGGCGGCGGCGCCGGATCCCCGGTGACACGCCACGGGAGCCCGGGGGTCGCGACCTCCGGGCTCCCGTGCGCGCTACGGCATCACGCCAGGTCGAAGCGGTCCGCGTTCATGACCTTGACCCAGGCCGCGACGAAGTCCTCGACGAACTTCTCCTTGGCGTCGTCGCTCGCGTACACCTCGGCGACGGCCCGCAGTTCGGAGTTCGAGCCGAAGACCAGGTCGGCGCGGGTGCCGGTCCACTTGACCGCGCCGGAGGCGTCCCGGCCCTCGAAGGTGTGGGCGTCCTCCGAGGTGGACGACCAACGGGTGCCCAGATCCAGCAGGTTGACGAAGAAGTCGTTCGTCAGCACGCCCGGGGTCTCGGTCAGCACACCGTGCGCGGACTGCTGGTGGTTGGCCCCCAGCACGCGCAGGCCGCCGACCAGGACGGTCATTTCGGGCGCGCTGAGGCCCAGCAGGTTCGCCTTGTCGAGCAGCAGGAACTCGGCCGGCAGCCGGTTGCCCTTGCCGACCCAGTTGCGGAAGCCGTCCGCCTTGGGCTCCAGCGCGGCGAAGGACTCGGTGTCGGTCAGCTCCTGCGGCGCGTCCACCCGGCCGGCCGCGAACGGCACCTCGACGGCCAGCCCGGCCGCCTTGGCCGCCTGCTCGACGCCGACGCCGCCGGCCAGCACCACCAGGTCGGCCAGCGAGACCTGCTTGTCGCCGGCCTGCGCGTTGAAGTCCCGCTGGACGCCCTCCAGCGCCCGCAGCACCCCGGCCAGCCGGTCCGGCTCGTTGACCTCCCAGCCGGCCTGCGGCTGCAGCCGGATCCGGCCGCCGTTGGCCCCGCCGCGCTTGTCGCTGCCGCGGAAGGAGGAGGCCGCGGCCCAGGCGGTGGAGACCAGCTCGGAGACCGACAACCCGGTGGCGGCGATCCGCCGCTTGAGGTCCGCCACGTCCGCGGCGCCGATCTGCTGGTACGAGACGGTCGGCAGCGGGTCCTGCCAGAGCAGCTGCTCGCTCGGGACCTCCGGGCCGCGGTAGCGCGCGACCGGGCCCATGTCGCGGTGGGTGAGCTTGTACCAGGCGCGGGCGAAGGCGTCGGCGAACTCCGCCGGGTTCTCCAGGAAGCGCCGGGAGATCGGCCCGTACACCGGGTCGAAGCGCAGCGACAGGTCGGTGGTGAGCATGATCGGGGTGTGCCGCTTGGCCGGGTCGTGGGCGTCCGGGACGGTGCCCTCGCCGGCGCCGTCCTTGGGCTTCCACTGGTGGGCGCCGGCCGGGCTCTCGGTCAGCTCCCACTCGTAGCCGAACAGCGTCTCGAAGAAGCTGTTGTCCCAGGTGACCGGGGTGGCCGTCCAGATGCCCTCGAGACCGCTGGTGATGGCGTCGCCGCCGACGCCGGTGCCGTAGCGGCTCTTCCAGCCGAGGCCCAGCTGCTCCATCGGCGCGTCCTCCGGGTCCGGGCCGACGTTGTCCGCCGGGCCGGCGCCGTGGGTCTTGCCGAAGGTGTGGCCGCCGGCGATCAGCGCGACGGTCTCCTCGTCGTTCATCGCCATCCGGTAGAAGGTCTCGCGGATGTCGCGGGCGGCGGCGATCGGGTCCGGGTTGCCGTTGGGGCCCTCGGGGTTGACGTAGATCAGGCCCATCTGCACGGCGGCCAGCGGGCTCTCCAGCTCGCGGTCGCCGGTGTAGCGCTCGTCGCCCAGCCAGGTGGTCTCCGGGCCCCAGTAGACGTCCTCGTCCGGCTCCCACTCGTCGACCCGGCCGCCGCCGAAGCCGAAGGTCTCGAAGCCCATGCCCTCCAGGGCGACGTTGCCGGTCAGGACGATCAGGTCGGCCCAGGACAGGCTGCGCCCGTACTTCTTCTTCACCGGCCAGAGCAGGCGGCGGGCCTTGTCCAGGCTGGCGTTGTCCGGCCAGCTGTTCAGCGGGGCGAAGCGCTGCTGGCCGCCGCCGGCGCCGCCGCGGCCGTCGCTGATCCGGTAGGTGCCTGCGCTGTGCCAGGCCATCCGGATCATGAAGGGGCCGTAGTAGCCGAAGTCGGCCGGCCACCAGTCCTGCGAGGTGGTGAGCACCTCCTGGATGTCCCGCTTGACGGCCGGGAGGTCGAGGGCGTCGAACGCCGCGGCGTAGTCGAAGTCCGCGCCGAGCGGGTTGGCGACGGCGGGGTTCTTGGCGAGGATCTTGAGGTTCAGCCGCTCCGGCCACCACTGGCGGTTCCCGCCGCCCTGGGTGGGGTGGAGTGCGCGCCCGTGGTTGACCGGGCAGCCGCCCGCGCTCGCCTCTACACCGGTTGCATCGTGGTTCTCAGACATGGGAATCCTTCCCTGACAAGGCGGATTGCGGTGTCTATCTGCTACCTACGGCACCTACTACTGCCATCTGGTGCTGCCAGTACCCAGGCTAGCGCCGGAGCCGATCCTACGATGGACGTGATCCACGTCAAGAAAGACACCAAACCCGTATCCGGTCGGGAACCGGAAGCCCCTGGATGCGCGTTGGTAAGCTCCGGTCTTCCCCGTGACCTGAATAGGTGAACCGTGATGAGTGACCTGTTGGAGCGGCTGCGCGAACGCGGCTGGCGCCTGACCTCCCAGCGGCGCGTCGTGGCCGAGGTCCTGGACGGCGAGCACGTGCACCTGACCGCCGACGAGGTGCACGCCCGCGCGGCCGAGCGCCTCCCGGAGATCTCCCGCGCGACGGTCTACAACACCCTCGGCGAGCTGGTCACCCTCGGTGAGGTCACCGAGGTGTCCACCGACGGGCGCGCCAAGCGCTACGACCCCAACGCCCACCACCCCCACCAGCACCTGATCTGCACCGGCTGCGGCGCCATCCGCGACGTCCACCCCGTCGGCAGCCCGCTCGCCGACCTCCCGGCCGACCAGCGCTTCGGCTTCACCGTCTCCGGCGCCGAGGTCACCTACCGGGGGCTCTGCCCGGCCTGCGCGGGCTGACGGGCTGCGCGGGCTGACGGCCTGAGCGGGCTGCGCGGGCTGAGCGCCCCGGTCGCTCGCCCGGGCCTCCGGTCCCGGCCGTCCGGCCCTGCCCTGCCCTGTCGGCCCGGGTTCTCCGGCCCCGGCCTACCGTGGGCCTGTTGTGACGTTCCGTCGGGTGAGGCCGGGAGTCCGTGGCGGGCCGGACGCCCGCCTACCGCCAACGGACGCGCAGGTCCTTCAACCCGTTCTGGAAGTTGGAGACCAGCCGCTTCGGCGGCGGGCCCGGAGCGAGTTCCAGCCCGGGCAGCTCCGCGACGACCCGGCGGAGCAGAGCCGACATCTGGATCCTGGCCAGTCGCGCTCCCACGCAGAAGTGCGGGCCGAACCCGAAGCTGACGTGGTCGTTGGGCGAGCGGGTGAGGTCCAGGCGGTCCGGGTCGGGGAACACCGATGCGTCCCGGTTCGCGGAGGCGTGGTAGACCACCACCTTGTCGCCCTCGCGGATCGGCTGCCCGGCCAGCACCACGTCCCGGGTGGCCGTGCGCCGGAACTCCAGGACCGGCGGCCAGAACCGGAGCAGCTCCTCCACGGCCGAGTCGAGCAGCTCGGGCTCGCGGGACAACCGCGCGTACTGGTCGGGGTGGGTCAGCAGGGAGTACAGGCCGCCCGGCAGACCGTTGCGCAGCGTTTCGTTGCCGGCCACGGCGAACAGGAAGAACATCGTCTCGAACTCGCCGGCGCTCAGCCCGGCCTCCAGCATGCGGGCGACCATGCTGCCCGCCGGCGGCTGTTCGGCGAGCGCGTGGGCGTAGCCGAACATGTCGGCCAGGGCCGCCCGGGAACGCGGGTTGAGCGGGCGGCCGTCGGACCGGGTCAGGGCACCGGGGCGCCGGGCGAGCGCGGCCCGCCCCAGCTCACTGAGCCGGGACGGGTCGGCCGTACTGGACCGGGCGTGGTCCGGGTCCTGGTAGCCGATCACCCGGTTCGACCAGTCGACCAGCAACTGCCGGTCCCGGTCCGGCACGCCCAGGATGTGCGCCAGCGTCCAGACCGGCAGGTCGGCGGCCACCGGTACGAAGTCGGCCTCGCCCAACGGGCGGATCCCGGCGACCAGTTCGGCCGCGCGCGCCTCGACGGCGGCGGTCAGCTCGCGCAGCGCCCGCGGGGTGAAGGCCGCGGCGACGGCCCGGCGCGACCGGGAGTGGCCGGGGGGATCCTGGTTGAGCATCATCGTCCGGGCGAAGGCCAGGTCGGCCGGGGTGTCCGGGTCCCGGATCTGGGTCGCGCCGAGGTGTGAGGAGAAGTCCTCCGGGCTGCGCAGCACGTGCTTCACGTCCGCGTGCCGCAGGACCGCCCAGTAGCCGGGGCCGGACGGCCAGTCCCCCACCGCGGGTTCCTCCACCCAGCAGACCGGCGCCTGTGCCCGCAGCTCCCGGAACAGTTCGTACGGCACGCCCTCGGCGTACGTTCCGGGCAGGAAGATCCGGTTCACCCGCGCCTGGTCCAAGCCCATGGTCACCGACCGTACGCCGCGCCCCGGCCGGTCCGCCAGGGTGCGGTCGGCCGGCATCCGAAACGTCGCGGATGCGGCGATCGGCGGCCGGAATCCCGTAGGGTCGGCCAATGGCCAAGTACTTCGACGTGCACCCCGAGTCCCCCCAGCCGCGCACCATCAGCACCGTGGCCGACAGCCTCCGCTCCGGAGCCCTCATCGCGTACCCGACCGACTCCTGCTTCGCCCTCGGCTGCCGCCTGGACAACCGCGACGGCCTCGAACGGATCCGGTCGATCCGACGCCTCGACGAGCGCCACCACTTCACCCTGATGTGCGAGGACTTCGCCCAGCTGGGGCAGTTCGTCCAACTCGACAACAACGTCTTCCGGGCCGTCAAGGCCGCTACGCCGGGCAGCTACACCTTCATCCTCCCCGCAACCAAGGAGGTCCCGCGCCGGCTGATGCACCCCAAGAAGAAGACCGTCGGCGTCCGGATCCCCGACCACGCCGTCACCCGGGCGCTGCTCGCCGAGCTCGGCGAACCCCTCCTCTCCAGCACCCTGATCCTTCCCGGCGACGACGAACCGATGACCCAGGGCTGGGAGATCAAGGAACGCCTCGACCACGTGCTGGACGCCGTGGTCGACTCCGGGGAGTGCGGCACCGAGCCCACCACGGTCATCGACTTCTCCAGCGGCGAGGCGGAGATCACCCGCCGCGGGGCCGGCGACCCCTCGCGCTTCGAGTAGAGGCCCGACGCCGCGCTCAGCGGTACCGGAGGTCGACCAACGAGCCCACCAGCCCGCCGGCGGCGACGGCCGGAATCACCGACGCGCCCCAGGGCTGACCGGCCGCCGCCCCCGAGGCCACCACCAGGGCGGCGACCGCCAGGGCCGTCGCCCGGGCCGCGGGAGAGCGCGGCATCAGCCGCAGGGGCTTGCCGTTTCGGCGCTCTCGGGCCAGTTTGATGACGAGCAGGAGCGCTGCGACCGCGAGCAGTGGCGGCACCATGTCGTGGGTCATGCCGCCAGGATGTCATGGATGGTGAAGAGTTGATCGAGCTGGGTGGGGTCGTCGATCCGGACAATGGCTTCCTCGACAGCGAGTTGGAGGCGGGGGCCGCGCAGCCAGTCCGCGAACTCGCGGTACGGGGCGGTCTGCCTGTGCCAAAAGGGGTCCCGCGGCTTGAGACCACCCCCGAGGGCGAACTCGTACAGACGCTCCACGGCTACGGGGCTCGCGAGCCGGGCCCATTCTGCTAGCCGACCGCTGTTGCCGTTCGGGTCGGCGGCGGCGAGGGTGCACAGGACGGCCTCTGCGTCCCACCACTCCTCGGCGTTGTGGAGGGCGTCCGACCAGAGGGTATCCAGGAGTTGACGCAGATAGCGGGCACGCCGTCGACCCTCGTGATGGGCGCCGGGCGGTGCCAGGCCCGGTCCGGCCCTGGGCCCCGGAGAACCACCCGGATGGCGGGAACAGATCCGGTCACTGCCGGGTTGGAACAGGGCGTTGAGCTTGCGGTACTCCGGACGAGGGGCATTCCCATGAAGATCGGCATCATCGGCGCGGGCAACATCGGCGGCAACCTGACGCGGCGGCTGACCGCGCTGGGCCACGAGGTCTCGGTGGCGAACTCGCGCGGCCCGGAGTCGCTGAAGGACCTGGCGGAGGAGACCGGCGCCAGGGCGGTGCCGGCCACCGAGGCGGCGAAGGGCGCGCAGGTCATGGTGGTGACGGTGCCGCTGAAGAACGTGCCGGACCTGCCCGCCGGGCTGCTGGACGGCGCCGCCGAGGGCGTGGCCGTGATCGACACCGGCAACTACTACCCCAAGGAGCGGGACGGCCGGATCGACGCGATCGAGGACGGCGGGCTGACCGAGAGCCGGTGGACGGAGCAGCACCTGGGCCACCGGGTGGTGAAGGTGTTCAACGGCACCTTCGCCCAGGACCTGCTGGAGCGGCCGCGGCCGGCGGGTGACCCGGAGCGGCTCGCGGTGCCGGTCGCCTCGGACGACGAGGCCGCGAAGGCCGTCGTCCGGGCGCTGGTCGACGAGTTGGGCTTCGACACCGTGGACGCGGGCGGCATCGACGACTCCTGGCGCCAGCAGCCGGCCACCCCGGTGTACGGGCTGCGAGGCGGCGTGGCGGCCGTCACCCGGGCGCTCGCGGAGGCGTCCCCCGAGCGCCCGGCGGCCCACCGGGCCTGACGGTCAGCCGAGTCGGCGCGC
>NZ_MECK01000183.1 GCF_014596465.1 Streptomyces sp. CBMA123
GATCGCAGCAAACCCGCCTGATCGGTTTCGGACACCGGAACCGGCTCCGGACGCCGCTCCGGCCGCCGAGGCGACGGCCGTCCCGGCATGCACGGGAGCGGGCGCGTTCGGGCCCTCCGGGGCGGTCGCCGTCGGATGTGCGCCGGTGTGTGCGCCGATCAGCGCCGTCACGCGGACCGGTGCCCCGGCCGCCTGGCGCCGGCCCGGCCCGCCCGCGCGGACCTCCGGCCGCACGCCGGGCCGGACCCCCGACCGCACCCCCGACCGGACCGAGGGCGCGTTGCGCGCCGCCAGCACCAGGCCGACGGCCTCCGGCAGCCCGGCCGCCTTCAGCGTCGGCCGGTAGCCGATCTCCGCCCACGGCCGCCCGTGGTGCAGCCAGACACTGCGCAGCCCGGCCAGTTCGGCCCCGGCGATGTCGGCGGGCGCGTGGTCCCCGACCATCCAGGTGTGCGCCGTCCAGTCCCCGACCGGTCGGATGCCGCACCGCCGGGCGGCTATCTCGAAGATCAGCGGATCCGGCTTGACGCAGTCGGCCTCCTCCGAGATCACCCAGCCGTCGACCAGCGGTCCCAGTCCGGTCCGCCGGATCTTCTCCAACTGCGGCCGGGTGCCGCCGTTGGAGACGATCCCGAGCGTCCACCCGGCCGCCCGTGCCGTCCGCAGCGCCTCGATGTTCCGAGCCGGACAGTGGATGTGCGAGTTGATGCCGCGGCGGAAGTGCGCGAGCAGGAACTCGGCCGAGGCGTCCAGGCCGTAGCGGCGCCGGACGGCGGACAGTACGGTGCTGCGCGGCACGTAGCCGCCGCCATCGAGGGTGACGAACCAGTCGAGGTCGCCGGGAGGCAGGCGGTGCTCGGACAGGAAGTCCTGCGCCCAGGCCCGGAAGGCGGCGTCCCGGGGGAGCAGCGTGTTGTCGAGATCGAACAGGAGCAGGGGCATGCCGAGCATGGTGCCAGCGGCCGCACCTATGCACCTGGCAAATGCCAGACCGCGTCGCGAAGCCGTACGAAGTGGCTGAAAGGGCCCGGACACCCGATGGACGGGGCAGGCCCGGACGGACTGGAGGGCAGGCCGGGGCTCGCGGGGCGTGACGGTTCGCGACGTCCGGCAACGGATCGTCGCCAATCCATGACAGTCCGGTCACGGTGTCCCGTGGGCCTGTTGCGCCGCCCGGCCCGCTCCGTCAAGCTCCTTAGAACCTCCGTTCTGGAGGGGGCGCGATCGCCTGCGGGCAGGGCGCACAGCCGCGGCGTGCGCATCCTCCTTTCGCGGGAACAACGTCGCTCCGGGGCTTCGCCGCTGGGCCGGGCCCCGTGCTCGTCGTACTCTGAAAGGAACAGGTCACATACGGTGCTGCGCGGCGCAGACCGACGTCATCCCGTGGGCGGGCCTGTCGCCCGGGCAGCGTTGTCCTCTCCTGTCGGCCCCTCTCCCTTGAAGAGCCGTGAGCCATGGCTGGTTTTGAGTCCTCCCGACCGGTCGAACCGGATGCGCCCCGCAGTGCGGATGCGGGGTCCCAGAGAGACGACGCCCGTACGAACCCCGACCCGGTCGGCGGGCAGCCCGACGAGCGCGCCGGTGGGCGCACCGACGGGCGTGCTGGTGGGCGTGCTGGCGACGGAGACGGCGATCAGTCGGGCGCGTACGGCGAAGACCGTGCCGATGACGGCGTCGACGCCGGCGGCCGAGCCGACGCCTCCGCCGACCGCCAAGCCGGCCCGCACGCCCAGCTCCCGGGCCGCCTCCGGCCGCCCGGCGAGTGGACCGGTGAGTGGACGGGCGAGCGGACCGCTGAACCGGACGACCGGCGGAGCGGTGCCCTCGACGCTGCGCCGCCCGCAGTCGCGAGCCCTGAACGAGCCGAACTCCCGGGCCTGGTACGCGCCCTGCGCATCCTCCGCCGTGGCAGCCTCGCCCGACGCGACCGCCCGGGGCCTCGCGAGCGACGCGACGGGCACCCGGCCGGCCCCGTGGAGCCCCCGGTGACCGGCGGCCGTCCCGGCCCCGGTGCCGAGCGTCCCGACACGGAGTCCGGCCCGGTCGGCGGGCACACCGGTCCGTCGGCGGACGATGCGCCGGGGCGCTTCCTCGACCCGGTGTTCCAGCACGGCGTCGTGGTCGGCTTCGACGGCTCGCTGTCGAGCGAGCGCGCCCTCGCGTACGCCGTCGGCATGGCCCGCCGGTCGCAGTGCGGCCTGGTGATCGTGCACGTCGCCAACCGTCTGCCCGCCACGGTCTGGGCGGGCTGTGAGCCTCCCGTCTTCGTCGATCTCCCGGACCACCGCACGGAGGTCCTGGGGCTGGAACTCGCCTGCGCGGACTTCCTCGCGGGGGTGCCGTGGATCCTGATCGAGCGGGGTGGCGACATCTGCCACGAGATCGAGGAGGTCGGCCGTGAGTACGCCGCCGACGCGATCGTCGTCGGCACGACGCACGGCCTGCTCGGCAAGATCTTCGGCTCGGTCTCCGGGCGGTTGGCGCGGCGGGCCAACCGCCCGGTGATCGTGATCCCCTGAGGCCTTCCGCGAACTCCCGCGGCTGCCTTTCCTGTTGCTCCTGTAGCCCTGTAGCCCTGTAGCCCTGTAGCCCCTGCGCAACCCCTGTTGTCTCTGGTGCCTCCTCCAGTGTCTGTCCGGCGGCTTCCGCCGCTTCGGTCCGCTCCACAACTCCCGTTGTGGAGCGGACTGTCGGCCCGGAGTGCTCGGCTCAGGAGGTGACCGGCGGCAGCTGACGGTCAGGAGTCGATCGTCAGGATCCGACCGTCACGACGTGACGCCGAGCTCCCGGGCGATGAGCATGCGCTGGACTTCGGACGTGCCCTCCCCGATCTCGAGAATCTTGCAGTCGCGCCAGAAGCGGGCGACCGGGAACTCGTTCATGAAGCCGTACCCGCCGTGGATCTGGGTCGCCTCGCGGGCGTTGTCGACGGCGGCCTCGGACGAGTACAGCTTCGCGATCGCGGCCTCCTTCTTGAACGGTTCGCCGTGCAGCAGCCGGGAAGCGGCGTCCCGCCAGGCCAGGCGGGAGGTGTGGGCGCGCAGCTCCATGTCGGCGAGCTTGAACTGGATGGCCTGGTTGGCACCGATCGGGCGGCCGAAGGCCCGGCGGGTGCCGGCGTACTTGACGGACTCGTCGACGCAGCCCTGGGCCAGGCCGGTGGCCAGGGCCGCGATCGCGATGCGGCCCTCGTCGAGGATCCGCAGGAACTGGGCGTAGCCTCGGCCACGCTCGCCCAGCAGGTTGGCCGCGGGAACGCGGCAGTCGGTAAAGGACAGTTCGCGGGTGTCGGATGCGTTCCACCCGACCTTCGAGTACTTCTTCGAGACCTGGAACCCCGGGGTCCCGGTGGGCACGATGATGGAGGAGATCTCCCGTACAGGCGAGCGGAATTCGCCTTCTTCACTCGAACGAGCGAGCGGTTCGGTGAGCGCGGTGACGGTGACCAGTCCGGTGATGTCCGTGCCGGAGTTGGTGATGAAGCACTTCGTCCCGTTGATGACCCACTCGTCGGTGGTCTCGTCGTACCGCGCGGTGGTGCGGGTGGCCCCGGCGTCCGAGCCGCCCTCGGGCTCGGTGAGGCCGAAGGCGCCGAGGAGTTCGCCGGAGGTCAGCCGGGGCAGCCACTCGCGCTTCTGCTCCTCGGTGCCGAAGCGGTAGATCGGCATCGCGCCGAGCGAGACGGCGGCCTCCAGGGTGATCGCCACCGAGGAGTCGACGCGGGCGAGTTCCTCCAGGGCGAGGCCGAGGGCGAAGTAGTCGCCGCCCATGCCGCCGTACTCCTCCGGGAAGGGCAGGCCGAACAGGCCCATCCGCCCCATCTCGCGGACGATCTCGTAGGGGAACTCCTCCCGCTCGTAGAACTCGCCGATCTTCGGCGCCACCACGTCCTGGGCGAACTCGGCGACGGTGCGCCGCAGTTCCTCGTACTCGCTGCTGAGCCGGTGGTCGAGCATCTGATCCTCCTGGTGCCCGGCCGGGGGTGGCCGCGGGCGTGAGCGGGATGACCGGCGTCCATCTGACGGTGTGACGGTCGCACGGTGCGGTTGACGGATGAACGCGGATGGAAGCGGATGAACGCGGTGCCGCGGCGCCGGCCGGACCGAACGGACGGCTGGCGCCGGGGAGCCAGACGGGGCGGGTCAGCCCCGGGCGGCGCCGAGCAGCGCCTGGACGGTGCGGGAGGGGCTCGGGCGGCCGAGGCGCTCGGCCATCCAGCCGCTGGTCGCGACCAGCGCGCGCAGGTCGACACCGGTCCGGATGCCGAGCCCGTGCAGCATCCACACCAGGTCCTCGGTGGCCAGGTTGCCGGTCGCGCTCTTCGCGTACGGGCAGCCGCCCAGGCCGCCGGCCGAGGCGTCCACCGTGGTGACGCCCTCGCGCAGCGCGGCCAGGGTGTTGCTGAGCGCCTGGCCGTAGGTGTCGTGGAAGTGCACGGCGAGCCGCTCGACCGGCACGCCGGCCTTCGCAAAGCCGGTCAGCAGGGCGCCGACCTGGCCCGGAGTGGCCACGCCGATGGTGTCGCCGAGGCTCAGCTCGGCGCAGCCCATCTCCAGCAACCGGACGCCGTACCGGACCACCTGGTCGACCGGGACGGGCCCCTCCCACGGGTCGCCGAAGCACATCGAGAGGTAGCCGCGGACGGTGATCCCGGCCTCGGTGGCCCGGGTCACGACCGGCCGGAACATCGCCATGGCCTCGTCCGCCGAGCGGTTGAGGTTGCGCCGGGCGAAGGTCTCGGTGGCACTGGCGAACACCGCGATGTCGGTGACGTGGTGGGCGAGCGCACGGTCGAGGCCGCGCTCGTTGGGCACCAGCACCGGCAGCCGCAGACCGGGGTGGCGCCCAGGCAGGTCGGCGAGCCGCGGCACCAGCTCCTCGGCGTCGGCGAGCTGGGGTACCCATTTCGGGTGAACGAAGCTCGTCGCCTCGACGGTCCGCAGCCCGGCGGCGGCGAGCCGGCCGATGAACTCCGCCTTGACCTCGACGGGCACCAGGGAGCCCTCGTTCTGCAGCCCGTCACGCGGCCCGACCTCGTGGATCCGGACCTCCTCGGGCAGGCCGTGGGCGCGGACCGGGTCGGGCAGCCCCAGGTCGAGGGCGTCGGGCTCGTGGGCGGCGCCCTTCTGGGCGGTGGTGCCCTGGGCGGCGGTGTCCGGGGCAGTCGTGGCCGGGGTGGTCGGGTCCGGGGTGGTCATGACCGCACCGCCGCGGGCTCGGCGGCCTCGTCGGCCGGGGTGACCACGACCAGCAGGTCCTCCATCGCGACGGTGGCGCCGGCGGTGGCCCGCAGCTCGGCCACCACGCCGTCGTGCGGCGCGGCGATCACGTGTTCCATCTTCATGGCCTCCAGCACGAGCAGGGGCTGGCCCTTGCGGACCGTCTCGCCCGCCGTGGTCTTGACGACCGTGACGGTGCCGGGCATCGGGGCGGTCAGGGCGCCGTGGTGCGCCGCGGCCCCGGCGGCGCTCTCGACGACCGGGTCGTAGGCGTGCATCGGCCAGGCGTCGCCCTCGATGCCGAGCCAGGTCACCGGGCCCGCCGCGAGGCCGGGGGTGGCGTCGGTGGCCAGCGCGAAGGCGGTCCGCAGGCCGTCGACGGTCAGGTGCAGCCGGTCGGCCGCCAGGGTCGCGCGGGCGCGGTGCACGGGCCCGGCGTCCAGCTGGAGCTCCACCTCGCGGGTGGGTTCGGGGGAATTGTCAGTGGCACCGGTTACGTTGCCCGCAGTGATCGGACGGATGCGCACCGAGACCGGGTCCTGGCCGGGGGTACGAAGTCGGTGGGTGGTCCAGGCGGGGGTGCCGCCCAGGCGCCAGCCGGAGGGGAAGGAGAACGGGTCGGTCCAGCCGCCGGGGTCGGCGGCCGGGGTGAGTTCCAGGTGCCGTGCCAGCGCGGCCGCGTAGTAGAGGAGGTGGGCAGGTGACGGGGGTTCGGTCGCCGGGGCGCCGGCCCCGGCCGGAGCGGCTTCAGCCGACGGCACCGCGGTCGGCACCGCGGTCGGCGCTGCCGCGTTCGACGGGGAGTGGGGCGCGACGAGCAGGGCCGGCTGCTGCTGGGCCGTCTGTTCCACCAGGCCGGTGTCCAGTCGGCCGGCGACGACGTCGGGGTGGGCCAGCAGTCGGCGCAGGAAGCCGGTGTTGGTGGTGACACCCAGGATGCGGGTGTCGGCCAGCGCGGCGCGGAGCCGGCGCAGCGCGGTCGGGCGGTCGGGCCCGTACGCGATGACCTTGGCGAGCATGGGGTCGTAGGCGCTGGTGACGACGGTTCCGGGGGCGACCCCGGAGTCGACGCGGATGCCCTCGCCCCGGGGCTCGTCCAGGGTGAGGATGCGACCGCCGGTGGGCAGGAAGTCCCGTTCCGGGTCCTCGGCGCAGATGCGGGCCTCGATGGCGTGGCCCAGGAAGGAGACATCGGACTGGGTGAAGGTGAGCGGTTCGCCCGCGGCGACGCGCAGTTGCCACTCGACCAGGTCCAGTCGGGCCGCGTCCGGGCCGACGGCGACGGCGAGTTCGGTGACCGGGTGCTCGACCTGGAGGCGGGTGTTCATCTCCATGAAGAAGAAGTCCCGCACCCCCTCGGCGGCGGAGGCGGGGGCGTCCGGGTCGATGCCGGGGACGATGAACTCCACGGTGCCGGCCCCGGTGTAGCCGCAGGACTCGGCGGCGCGGACGGCCGCGGCGCCCATCGCGGCGCGGGTCTCGGCATTGAGGAGAACGGAGGGAGCCTCTTCGATCAGTTTCTGGTGGCGGCGCTGCAGGCTGCACTCGCGCTCGCCGAGGTGGACGGTGGTGCCGTGGGCGTCGGCCAGCACCTGCACCTCGATGTGGCGCGGCCGGTCGACCCAGCGTTCCAGCAACAGGGTGTCGTCGCCGAAGGCGGTCCGGGCGACGCGGCGGGCGCCGGCGATCTCGGTGGGCAGGTCGGCCGGGTCCCGCACCAGGCGCATGCCCTTGCCGCCACCACCGGCGGAGGGCTTGAGCAGGACGGGGTAGCCGATCTCGTCGGCGGCGGCGACGAGGTCCTCGTCGGAGGGCGCGGCGGCCTGGCTGCCGGGCACCACCGGGACGCCGGCGGTCCGGACGGCCTCCTTGGCGTTGATCTTGTCACCCATCAGCTCGACCGCACCGGGAGGTGGTCCGATGAAGACGAGGCCCGCGTCGGCGCAGGCGCGGGCGAAGCCGGGGTTCTCGGCGAGGAAGCCGTAGCCGGGGTGGACGGCCTGGGCGCCGGTGCGGCGGGCGGCGGCGAGGATCTGGTCGGTGCGCAGGTAGGTCTCGGCCGCCGAGCTGTCGCTGCGGTCGGCCGGGCCGAGCCGGACCGCGAGGTCGGCCTCGCGGACGTGCGGTGCGTCGGCGTCCGCGTCGCTGAACACGGCGACCGAGCGGACACCGAGCCGCCGCAGGGTGCGGATCACCCGCAGTGCGATCTCACCGCGGTTGGCGACCAGAACTGTGTCGAACATGGGAGGCGTTCCTCCGGGTCGAGGGGAGCCGTAAGAAGGAGGTGGCGGTGGGCGGTCGAGGCGCCGGCCCGGTCCTCGGACCGGCACCTCGGGGGTCACGCCCGGAACGGAGGGATCACGGGAGCGGTGACGGGGTCGTAGCCGCCGGCGGGCGACGTCACATGCGGAAGACGCCGTACGGAGCGGGCGGCGCCAGCGGCGCGTTGGCACAGGCGGTGAGGGCGAGGCCGACCACGGTACGGGTGTCCATCGGGTCGATCACGCCGTCGTCCCAGAGCCGGGCGGTGGCGTAGTAGGCGTTGCCCTGGCGCTCGTACTGCTCGCGGACCGGGCGCTTGAACTCCTCCTCCGCCTCGGCCGGCCACTCCTCGCCGCGCGTCTCCAGCTGGTCGCGGCGGACGGTGGCCAGCACCGAGGCCGCCTGCTCGCCGCCCATCACGGAGATCTTGGCGCCCGGCCACATCCACAGGAAGCGAGGTGAGTAGGCCCGGCCGCACATCGAGTAGTTGCCGGCTCCGTACGAGCCGCCGACCACCACGGTCAGCTTCGGGACCCTGGTGCAGGCGACGGCGTTGACCATCTTGGCGCCGTGCTTGGCGATGCCGCCCGCCTCGTACTGCCGGCCGACCATGAACCCGGTGATGTTCTGCAAGAAGAGGAGGGGGATGCCGCGCTGGTCGCACAACTCGATGAAGTGGGCGCCCTTGACGGCCGATTCGGAGAACAGCACGCCGTTGTTGGCGACGATGCCCACCGGGTGGCCGTGGATCCGGGCGAACCCGGTGACCAGGGTCGCGCCGTACTCGGCCTTGAACTCGGCGAAGCGGCTGCCGTCGACCAGCCGGGCGATCACCTCGCGCACGTCGTAGGGCGTGCGCGGGTCGACCGGGACGGCGCCGTACAGGCCGGCCGGGTCGACGGCTGGAGGCTCGACCGGGGTGAGCGGCCACGGCTTGGCCGTGCGCGGGCCGAGCTCGGACACGATGGTGCGGACGATGGAGAGGGCGTGGGCGTCGTCCTCGGCCAGGTGGTCCGTCACGCCCGAGGTCCGGGAGTGCAGCTCGCCGCCGCCCAGTTCCTCGGCGGTGACCACCTCGCCGGTGGCGGCCTTCACCAGCGGCGGTCCGCCCAGGAAGATCGTGCCCTGGTTGCGGACGATCACCGCCTGGTCGCTCATCGCCGGGACGTACGCGCCGCCGGCCGTGCAGGAGCCGAGCACGGCGGCGATCTGCGGGATGCCCGCGGCCGACAGCCGGGCCTGGTTGTAGAAGATCCGGCCGAAGTGGTCGCGGTCCGGGAAGACCTCGTCCTGCATCGGGAGGAAGGCGCCGCCGGAGTCCACCAGGTAGATGCAGGGCAGGCGGTTCTCCAGCGCGACCTCCTGGGCGCGCAGGTGCTTCTTCACCGTCATCGGGTAGTAGGTGCCGCCCTTGACGGTGGCGTCGTTGGCGACCACCACCACCTCGCGTCCGGCGACCCGGCCGATGCCGGCGATCACCCCGGCCGCGGGCGCCGCCCCGTCGTACATCCCGTCGGCGGCCAGCGGGGCCAGCTCCAGGAAGGGCGAGGCCGGGTCGAGCAGGGTGTCCACCCGGTCGCGGGGGAGCAGCTTGCCGCGCGACGTGTGCCGGGCGCGGGCCTTGGCGCCCCCGCCGAGGGCGGCCGCGTCGAGCTTGGCGCGCAGTTCGGCGACCAGGGCCTGGTGCGCCTCGGTGTTGGCCCGGTAGGCCGCGGATCCCGGGTCGGCGGAGGTGCCGAGCCGGGGTGCCGGTGCGGCGGCGCCCGGTGGTACGGCGCCCGATGTCACCGGGGTGCCGGTCGCTGCGCTGAGCCGGACGCCGGAGGATGCGCCGGTGGTTGAGATGACCATCCCAAGAGCTCCCTTGCCCTCGGCAGCAGGTGCGCGGGGCCGAGCGCGGTGCGCCTGCGGTCCCCACGTTAATTAACGTTAACTTACGCGCCCAGGTTAACGGCCGATAACCCCACTGTCTACGATGGACGGCATGCCGAACGTCCCCGCAGCCTCCGCGATCCCACGCCGCGACCAGATCCGTCGGGAGGCCGCGCGACTGTTCGCCGCCCGGGGCTTCCTCGGCGTGGGCGTGGACGAGATCGGCAAGGCCGTCGGCATCAGCGGCCCCGGTCTCTACCGTCACTTCGCCGGCAAGGACGCGATGCTGGCCGATCTGCTGGTCGGCATCAGCGAGCGCCTGCTGGACGAGGGGCGCCGTCGGGCGGGTGGCGGCGACGGTCCGGCCGCCGCGCTGGACGCGCTGATCAGCGGCCACGTCGACTTCGCCCTGAACGACCGCGACCTGATCACCCTGCACGACCGCGAGCTGCTGAACCTCAAGGAGGAGGACCGCCGCACCGTCCGTCGGCTCCAGCGCGGCTACGTGGAGCTGTGGGTGGACGTGGTCCGGCAGGCCCACCCGCCGCTCGCCGTCCCCGCCGCCGAGCCGGTGGCGCGGGCCACCGTGCACGCGGTCTTCGGCCTGATCAACTCGACCCCGCACAGCCTCGGCCCGAACCCGGTCCAGGGCGAGCGCACCGGTCTGCAGCGCGACGGCATGGCCGCGCTGTTGCACACCCTCGCCCACGGCGCCTTCGCGGCGGCCGCGGACTCCGCCGCCGCGGCTGCTGCGGACTCCGGTGCTGACTCCGCCGCCGCAGCCGCCGTGGCTGAGGTCGACCCGATGTCCGAGCCCGCCTGATGTCCGAGCCCGCCTGGTGCTGATGCCCGAGCCGATCTGAGGCCTGGGCCTGCCGGGGGGTCAGGGCCCGCCCGAAGTCCAGGCCGCCCGGTCCGGCACCGCCAGCGGCCCTAGGTCCAAAGGACGGCGTCCGCCCGCCCTCGGGCCGCTGGGCGCACGCCGCTCGGGTCGGCGACCCTTGGGACAGGGCCGGACCGTCGGGTCGCAGCTGTGTTCGAGCGGGAATCACCGCAGGCCGCAGACTGTTGCCCCGTCCGCCGGACCGGACGATCCGGGCCGCCCCGGAGCCAGCCCCGACCGCCCCGCGCGGCCGGAATAACCGTGGCGGCCACCCGACGAAATGGTTAGCATCCCTAAATATGCCCGAGACTCACGGATCCATGGTGGAGCAATCCCCGAGCGGCCCACCGGCCCCCGGCCCCGACCCGGCGACCCCCGGCGACGGCCCGCAGGCCGCCGACG
>NZ_MECK01000184.1 GCF_014596465.1 Streptomyces sp. CBMA123
GGGCACTGAGGCGCCCGCGCACGTTGTCGGCGGCCAGCACGTCGGCCCACCGCTCGGGGTACTCGGCGGGCGCGTCGACGTCGTCGACCTCCTCCTCGCCCCACTCCTCCTCCAGGCCCTCGGCCAGTCCCAGCTCGCGGGCGCGCCGGGCCCGCTCGACGGCCCGCCGGGCGGCGACCTCGCGGACCACGGCGGCGGCGGCCTCCTCCTGGGCGCGCTCGTTCTCGGCGCGGGCGTCGGCGGTCTCCAGGGTGGGCCAGCGCCGGTCTATGGCGGCGTTCATGGCGGCGCCGATGAGCACCGCGAGGGCGACCACGAAGATCCACAGCAGTACGGCCACCGGCGCGGCCAGCGAGCCGTACACCGAGGGGCCCTCGACCGAGCTGATCAGGTAGAGCCGCAGACCGACGCTGCAGAAGACCAGCACCACCAGGGCGACCAGGGCGCCGGGGAGGTCCTCGCGCCAGGGCGTGGAGACCGGCACGGCGAGGTGGTAGAGGGTGGTCAGCGAGACGATCAGCAGCAGGATCGCGACCGGCCAGTAGGCGGCGCCGACGAGCCCGGCGGCGCCGGGGACGGCGTTCTCGACCAGTCCGGGCCCGGCCATCAGCAGCGGCAGCACCAGTGAGCCGATCACCAGGGCGCCGAGGTAGAGGCCGAGCGACAGCAGCCGGGTCTTGACGATGCCGCGCTTGCCGTCCAGCCCGTACATGACGGTGATGGTGTCGATGAAGATGTAGAGGGCTCTGGAGCCGGACCACAGCGACAGCAGGAAGCCGATCGAGATCAGGTCGGGCCGGGTGTGGTCGAAGACCTGGCTGAGCAGCGGCTTGACGACCTCGTTGACGGAGGAGTCCGACAGGACCGTCCCGGAGGCCGAGACGATGTCGTGCTTGAGCCGCTCGATGGCGTCCGCGCCGACGAACTCGTCGAGGTAGCCGAGGGTGGCGGCCAGGCCGAGCAGCAGCGGCGGGATGGACAGCAGGGTGAAGAAGGCCGCCTCGGCGGCGAGGCCGGTGACCCGGTACTCGACGCAGGTGTTGGTGGTGTCCCTGACCAGCTCCCACGCCGTACGGCGCCAGGCGGCCTGTTTGGCCGCGCGCCGGGAGCCCTTGCCCCGGCGCCGGGAGGGCCGTTCGGGGTTCGGTCTGCTCGTATCGCCTGCTGCTTGCACAGGGGTAACGGTATCGGGCCGGGGCGATCCGGTTGATCTCCGCGGGGGTACGGGCGCGTGTACCGCGGGGGTACGGGCGGGTGTGCCGCGGGGGTAGGGGCTCCCCGCGGGCCGCTCGACGGACGCCCGGCCGGGACCGGCGGCGACGCCCGGTTGTCCCATCTGTCGAAACTCCAGCGTCCAGTATGCGGATGTTAGTGGACCGCGAGTCCCGGGCCGTGCCAATCTCTTGCCATGTCTAGCGCCGGAACCACCCTGGTTGGTCGACTCCACGTCGATCTGCTTCGCGTGTCCAGCGCCATCTGTCCGGTGATCTGAGCCCCACCCCGCCGCACCACCGCACCCGGCGCCGATTCCACCGCCATCCCCGCACGAGCGGATGCGCAGGCGCCCGCCCGGCCCGGTCACTGCTCTCCCGGCCCTGAGAAACCCGCAGGTCACAGCAGCACCGCACGGCTGAGCACGCCCCGCGACCCACCCGGCGTCAGCGCCACCTGCCCAGAAGGACTTCACCATGGCCACCTCTCCCGAGACCGCCGAGCCCACGGCCGACCGCACCGCCGCGCGTGGCACCGGCGCAGCCGCCGCGGCTCGCAAGGTGACCCGCCACCGCGGCGAGGGCCAGTGGGGCATGGGCCACTACACCCCCCTGAACGCCAACGAGCAGTTCAAGAAGGACGACGACGGTCTCAATGTGCGGACACGTATTGAGACGATCTACGCGCACCGGGGCTTCGCCTCGATCGACCCCGCCGACCTGCGCGGCCGGATGCGCTGGTGGGGCCTCTACACCCAGCGCAAGGAGGGCATCGACGGCGGCAAGACCGCGATCCTCGACCCGCACGAGCTGGACGCCGAGTACTTCATGCTCCGGGTGCGGATCGACGGCGGCCGGCTGACCGTCCCCCAGCTGCGGGCGATCTCCGAGGTCTCCGAGCAGTACGCCCGCGGCACCGCCGACCTGACCGACCGGCAGAACATCCAGTTCCACTGGATCCGGATCGAGGACGTCCCCGCGATCTGGCAGAAGCTGGAGGCCGTCGGCCTGTCCACCACCGAGGCCTGCGGCGACACCCCGCGCGTCGTCCTCGGCTCCCCGGTGGCCGGCGTCGCCCAGGACGAGATCATCGACGGCACCCCGGCGATCGAGGAGATCCAGCGCCGTTTCATCGGCAACCCGGACTTCTCCAACCTGCCGCGCAAGTTCAAGTCCGCGATCTCCGGCTCCCCGCTGCTGGACGTCGCCCACGAGATCAACGACGTCTCCTTCGTCGGCGTGGTCCACCCCGAGCACGGCCCGGGCTTCGACCTGTGGGTCGGCGGCGGCCTGTCCACCAACCCCAAGCTGGGCGTGCGCCTGGGCGCCTGGGTCCCGCTGGAGCAGGTGCCCGACGTCTTCGGCGGCGTGATCGGCATCTTCCGCGACTACGGCTACCGGCGCCTGCGCAACCGGGCCCGGCTGAAGTTCCTGGTCGCCGACTGGGGCGTGGAGAAGTTCCGCCGGGTGCTGGAGGAGGAGTACCTGAAGGTCCGGCTCCTGGACGGCCCCGCGCCCGCCGAGCCCGTCGCCCGCTGGCGCGACCACGTCGGTGTCCGGCAGCAGAAGGACGGCCGGTACTACATCGGCTTCGCCCCGCGGGTCGGCCGGGTCGACGGCAAGCTGCTCGGCCGGATCGCCGACCTCGCCGCCGCCCACGGCAGCGACCGGGTGCGCACCACCACCGAGCAGAAGATGCTCATCCTCGACGTCGCCGAGGAGCACGTGGAGTCGGTGGTGGCCGGCCTGGAGGAGCTCGACCTGCGGGTCACCCCCTCGCCGTTCCGCCGCGGCACCATGGCCTGCACCGGCATCGAGTACTGCAAGCTCGCCATCGTCGAGACCAAGGAGCGCGGGCGCACCCTGATCGACGAACTGGAGCAGCGCCTGCCGGACTTCGCCGAGCCGCTGACCATCAACATCAACGGTTGCCCCAACGCCTGCGCCCGCATCCAGGTCGCCGACATCGGCCTCAAGGGCCAGCTGGTCACCGACGAGCACGGCGACCAGGTCGAGGGCTACCAGGTGCACCTGGGCGGCGCGCTCGGCCTGGAGGCCGGCTTCGGCCGCAAGGTCCGCGGCCTCAAGGTCACCAGCGCCGGCCTGCCCGACTACGTCGAGCGCCTGCTGACCCGCTACCAGGCCGACCGCACCGAGGGCGAGCGCTTCGCCCAGTGGGCGGCCCGGGCCAGCGAGGAGCAGCTGTCGTGAGTGAGCGAGCCGCACCGTTCTTCTGCCCGTACTGCGGGGACGAGGACCTGCACCCGTCCGAGGCCGGCCACGGCGCCTGGGAGTGCCACGGGTGCCGCCGCGCCTTCCAGTTGAAGTTCCTCGGCCTGCTGTCACCGACCCACGGGAGTGCGTCGCATGAGCCGCACGACGACTGACCACGCCGAGCTGGCGGAGCGGGCCGGCCGCGAGCTGGAGGAGGCCACGCCGCAGGAGGTGCTGCGCTGGGCCGCCGACACCTTCGGCAGGCGGTTCTGCGTCACCTCCTCGATGGAGGACGCGGTGGTCGCCCACCTCGCCTCCTCGGTGTTCCCCGGCGTGGACGTGGTGTTCCTGGACACCGGCTACCACTTCCCGGAGACCATCGGCACCCGGGACGCGGTGGCCGCGACCATGCCGGTCAACGTCATCACGCTCACCCCGCTGAGGACGGTCGCCGAGCAGGACGCCGAGCACGGGCCCCGCCTGCACGACCGCGACCCGGACCTGTGCTGCTCGCTGCGCAAGGTCGAGCCGCTCAACCGCGGCCTCGGCGGGTACGACGCCTGGGCGACCGGGCTGCGCCGCGACGAGTCGCCGACCAGGGCGAACACCCCGGTGGTCGCCTGGGACCCGAAGCGCCGCAAGGTCAAGATCGCCCCGATCGCCCACTGGACGCAGGAGGACGTGGACGCCTACGTCGCCGCGAACGGCGTGCTGCTCAACCCGCTGCTGTGGGAGGGCTACACCTCGATCGGCTGCTCCCCGCTGTCCTGCACCCGCAAGCCGGGCGAGGGCGAGGACGCCCGGGCCGGCCGCTGGTCGGGCTCCGGCAAGACCGAGTGCGGCATCCACCTCTGACCACCCGTCACCCTCACGTAAGGAAAGAACCCGTGACAGCTCACACCCTGGCCGCCGACGGAGCCGCAGGGGCGGCCCGCGCGGCCGCCCCCTGCGAGCGCGGCGCCACCGTGTGGCTGACCGGGCTGCCGAGCGCGGGCAAGACCACCCTGGCCTTCGCGCTGGCCGAGCGGCTGCGCGCCGAGGGCCACAAGGTCGAGGTCCTGGACGGCGACGAGATCCGCGAGTTCCTCTCCAAGGGCCTCGGCTTCTCCCGCGAGGACCGGCACACCAACGTCACCCGGATCGGCTTCGTCGCCGAGAAGCTGGCCGCCAACGGCGTCAAGGTCCTCGCCCCGGTGATCGCCCCGTTCGCCGACTCGCGCACCGCGGTGCGCGAGCGGCACGCCGCGGCCGGCACCGAGTTCCTGGAGATCCACGTCGCCACCCCGGTCGAGCTGTGCGCCGAACGGGACGTCAAGGGCCTGTACGCGAAGCAGGCGGCCGGCGAGATCTCCGGCCTGACCGGCGTGGACGACCCGTACGAGGCCCCGCTAGCCCCGGAGCTGCGCCTCCAGACGCGGGGCCGCGCGGTCGCCGAGTCCGCCGCCGAGCTGCACGCCTTCCTGACCGAGAGGGGTCTCGCATGACCACCGCGACCGACGTTCCGGGCCGCACCGAAGCCCACGGCGAGAACTCAGGGGGCCCCTTCGCGCTGTCCCACCTGGACGCGCTGGAGGCCGAGTCGGTGCACATCTTCCGCGAGGTCGCGGGGGAGTTCGAGCGGCCGGTGATCCTGTTCTCCGGCGGCAAGGACTCCATCCTGATGCTGCACCTGGCGCTCAAGGCCTTCGCGCCCGCGCCGGTGCCCTTCTCGCTGCTGCACGTCGACACCGGGCACAACTTCCCCGAGGTGATCGCCTACCGCGACCGCGTCGTCGCCGAGCACAACCTGCGCCTGCACGTCGCCCACGTCCAGGACTTCATCGACGACGGCCGGCTGCGCGAGCGCCCCGACGGCACCCGCAACCCGCTGCAGACCGTCCCGCTGCTCGACGCGATCGAGTCCAACCGCTTCGACGCGGTGTTCGGCGGCGGCCGCCGGGACGAGGAGAAGGCCCGCGCCAAGGAGCGCGTCTTCTCGCTGCGCGACGAGTTCGGCGCCTGGGACCCGCGCCGCCAGCGCCCCGAGCTGTGGTCGCTGTACAACGGCCGGCACGCGGTCGGCGAGCACGTGCGGGTGTTCCCGCTGTCCAACTGGACCGAGCTGGACGTCTGGCAGTACATCGCGCGCGAGGGCATCGAACTGCCGGAGATCTACTACGCCCACGAGCGGGACGTCTTCGCCCGGGGCGGCATGTGGCTGACCGCCGGCGAGTGGGGCGGTCCCAAGGACAGCGAGCCCGTCCAGCGGCGGCTGATCCGCTACCGCACCGTCGGCGACATGTCCTGCACCGGCGCCGTCGACTCCGACGCCACCACCATCGAGGCGGTGATCGCCGAGATCGCCGCCAGCCGCCTCACCGAGCGCGGCGCCACCCGTGCCGACGACAAGCTGTCCGAGGCCGCGATGGAAGACCGCAAGCGCGAGGGGTACTTCTAATGAGCACGACCATCGAGACCAGCGCCACCTCCCTGCTGCGCTTCGCCACCGCCGGCTCCGTCGACGACGGCAAGTCCACCCTGGTCGGCCGCCTGCTGCACGACTCCAAGTCGGTGCTCGCCGACCAGCTGGAGGCCGTCGAGCACGCCTCGCGCAGCCGCGGCCAGGAGGCGCCGGACCTCGCGCTGCTCACCGACGGCCTGCGCGCCGAACGCGAGCAGGGCATCACCATCGACGTCGCCTACCGCTACTTCGCCACCCCCCGACGGCGGTTCATCCTCGCCGACACCCCCGGGCACGTGCAGTACACCCGCAACATGGTGACCGGCGCCTCCACCGCCGAACTCGCCGTCGTCCTGGTCGACGCCCGCAACGGCGTGGTCGAGCAGACCCGCCGGCACGCCGCCGTCGCCGCGCTGCTGCGGGTGCCGCACATCGTGCTGGCCGTCAACAAGATGGACCTGGTCGGCTACGCCGAGCCCGTGTTCGCCGCCATCGCCGAGGAGTTCACCGGCTACGCCGCCTCACTCGGCGTCAAGGACGTCCTCGCCGTCCCGATCTCCGCCCTCGCCGGGGACAACGTCGTCGAGCCGTCCGCGCACATGGACTGGTACGGCGGCCCGACCCTGCTGGAGCACCTGGAGACCGTCCCGGTCGGCAGCGACCCGAGCGCCGAACCGGCCCGCTTCCCGGTCCAGTACGTGATCCGCCCGCAGACCGACGAGCACCCCGACTACCGCGGCTACGCGGGCCAGTTGGCCTCCGGGGTGCTGCGGGTCGGCGACCCCGTCACGGTGCTGCCCTCCGGCCTGACCAGCACCGTCGCCGCGATCGACGCGCTCGGCCGCCCGGCGGACCTCGCCTGGGCCCCGCAGTCGGTCACCGTCCGGCTCGCCGACGACCTCGACATCTCCCGCGGCGACCTGCTCGCCGCCGGGGCGGCTCCCGCCCCCACCAAGGACATCGAGGCCACCGTCAGCCACCTCAACGAGCGGCCGCTGCGCGCCGGGGACAAGGTGCTGCTCAAGCACACCACCCGCACGGTGCGCGCGCTGGTCAAGGAGATCTCCTACCGGATCGCCCTGCCGACCAAGGCGGGCGACACCCTCGAACAGCGCAGCGGCGCCGAGGGGTTGAACGTCAACGACATCGGCCACGTCAAGCTGCGCACCGCCGAGCCGCTGGCCCTCGACGACTACACCGACAACCGTCGCACCGGATCCTTCCTGCTGATCGACCCGGCCGACGGCACCACCCTCACCGCCGGCATGGCGGGCGAGGCCTTCGCGACCGTACGCGTCGACGACGCACCCGGCGCACCCGACGAGGAGGACTGGGTCTGATGCCCAGCGAGGCGTTCTCGGGCATGGACAAGGAAGGCGGCCGCATCGGCAGCGGCGTCCTCGGCAGCGGCCAGGGCGGCTTGACCCGATGTGCGGGCCGACGGGGCTGAGACCGCCCCGTCACCGGGCTGCCTTCCCCCCAGCCGCCCGGCTTGCCCCGGCACCCGATGCCGCGCGCACCACCTTCCAACCGTCCGCCCGGGACCGCTTCCTGACGGTCCGTCCGTGAACAGGACCCACACCATGGCACCGAACCCGCTCTCCTCCCATACCTCCGTCCGCCCCGGCGCCGGGCGGTTCAGACGCTCCGCCGCGGCCGCCGTCGCCGGCCTGACCGCCGTGGCCCTGCTGTCGGCCTGCGGCTACGGCTCCACGGCGGACAAGTCCGACGGCAAGGCCAACGCGGCCGCCACCGTCGGGGCCTCGGGCGCCAAGCTGTCCGCGGACACGGTGAAGATCGGCTACTTCGCCAACCTGACCCACGGCACCCCGCTGGTCGGCCTCCAGGAGGGCATCTTCCAGAAGCAGTTGGGCGCCACCCAGGTCAGGACCCAGATCTTCAACGCGGGCCCGGCCGAGATCGAGGCGCTCAACGCGGGCTCCATCGACATCGGCTGGATCGGCCCCTCCCCCGCGATCAACGGCTACACCAAGTCGAACGGCCAGTCGCTGAAGATCATCGGCGGTTCGGCCTCCGGCGGGGTCAAGCTGGTGGTCAACCCGGACAAGATCGGCTCGCTGGACGACCTCAGGGGCAAGAAGATCGCCACCCCGCAGCTGGGCAACACCCAGGACGTGGCGCTGCTCAACTACCTGGCGGGCAAGGGCTACAAGGTGGACGCGGCGTCCGGCGCGGGCGACGTGTCGGTGGTGCGCACCGACAACAAGGTCACCCCCGACGCCTACAAGTCCGGCTCCATCGACGGCGCCTGGGTGCCCGAGCCCACCGCCTCCAAGCTGGTCACGCTCGGCGCGAAGGTCCTGCTCAACGAGAAGGACGTCTGGCCGGACAAGAAGTTCGTGATCACCAACATCATCGTCTCGCAGAAGTTCCTCAAGGAGCACCCGGACGTGGTGGAGGCCGTGCTGCGCGGCTCGGTGGACACCAACGCCTTCATCAAGGCCGACCCCGACAAGGCCAAGGCCGACGCCAACGAGGCGATCAAGAAGGAGGCCGGCAACGCGCTGGAGCCGGGGGTCCTCGACCCGGCCTGGGCGGACATCGACTTCCTGGACGACCCGCTGGCGAACACCCTGCAGGCCGAGGCCGACCACGCCGTGACCGCCGGGCTGCTCAAGCTGCCCAGATCGAGTTCCGCTGGCGCGGGGGCCAGCCTGAACGGCATCTACGACCTCACCCTGCTGAACAAGGTCCTCGCGGCCAAGGGCCAGGCGCCCGTGGCGGACGCCGGACTCGGCACCAAGTAACTCCGCGGTCCGGCCCCGCCCGCCCGGTCGATCCCCGATCGATGCCCACCGGCGCGGACGGGGCCCGGACCCCGGCTCCGACTCGCCTCGCCAGCCCCCAGACCACACGCAGGAGGTGCCCGGATGACCCCGGCACTGACCACCTCGGCGGACGCCCCCGGCGCCGACGCCCCCGGCGGCGCGCCCGCCGTCCGGATCTCGCACGTCCACAAGTCCTTCGGCCGCCCCGGCGCCCAGACCCATGTGCTCGACGACATCACCCTCGACGTCGCGCCCGGCGAGTTCGTCACCCTCCTCGGCGCCTCCGGCTGCGGCAAGTCCACCCTGCTCAACCTGGTCGCCGGCCTCGACGAGCCCACCCGCGGCGGCATCGAGGTGCCCGGCGGCCGCCCCGCCCTGATGTTCCAGGAACACGCGCTGTTCCCCTGGCTCACCGCCGGCAGGAACGTCGAACTCGCCCTCAAGCTGGCCGGCGTCCCCCGCCCCGAGCGCCGCGCCGAGGCCGAGCGGCTGCTCGAACTCGTCCGCCTGAACGGCGCGTACGGCAAGCGGGTGCACGAGCTGTCCGGCGGCATGCGCCAGCGCGTCGCGATGGCCCGCGCCCTCGCCCAGGGCAGCAAGGTGCTGCTGATGGACGAGCCGTTCGCCGCCCTCGACGCCATCACCCGCGACGTCCTGCACGACGAGATCACCCGGATCTGGGCCGAACGGCAGCTGTCCGTCCTGTTCGTCACCCACAACGTGCGCGAGGCCGTGCGGCTGGCCCAGCGCGTCGTCCTGCTCTCCTCCCGGCCCGGCCGGGTCGCCCGCGAGTGGCGGATCGACCTGCCGCAGCCGCGCCGCATCGAGTCCGCGGGCGTGGCCGACCTGTCCATCGAGATCACCGAAGAACTGCGTGGGGAGATCCGTCGCCATGGCCAGCACTGACACCGCCCCCGTCCGGGAGCACACCACCCCCGGCGGCGCGTCCGACAGCGCCGACGTCGGCGCCGGCCTGGACGCCCTCGACTCCGTCGCCGCCCAGCGCAGTTCGCTCGGCGAGGTGCTGCGCGGCAAGGCCCTGCCGCCGCTGATCGGCGTGCTGGTGGTGCTGGCGCTGTGGCAGGGCGCGTACAGCCTGCACCTCACCTCCTCGTACAAGCTGCCCAGCCCCGCCGACGTCTGGCACTCCCTGGAGGACCTCTGGTACCAGGGCACGCTGTTCTCGATCATCTGGACCAGCGTGTGGCGCGGCCTGTCCGGCTTCCTGCTCGCCGTCGTCATCGGCACCCCGATCGGCCTGGTGGTCGCCCGGGTCAAGCCGGTGCGCACCGCGATCGGCCCGGTGCTCCAGGGCCTGCAGTCGCTGCCCTCGGTGGCCTGGGTGCCCGCCGCCGTCATCTGGCTCGGCATCAACGACTCGATGATGTACGCGGTGATCCTGCTCGGCGCCGTCCCCTCCATCGCCAACGGGCTGGTCGCCGGCATCGACCAGGTGCCGCCGCTGTTCCTGCGGGCCGGACGCACCATCGGCGCCACCGGCCTCACCGGCGCCCGGCACGTGCTCATCCCGGCCGCGCTGCCCGGCTACCTGGCCGGGCTCAAGCAGGGCTGGGCGTTCTCCTGGCGCTCGCTGATGGCCGCCGAACTGGTCGCCTCCTCCCCCGACCTCGGCCGCGGCCTGGGCCGGTTCCTGGAGGACCAGCGCGAGTTCTCCGACATGTCCGGGGTCCTGCTCGGCATCCTCCTCATCCTGTTCGTCGGCATCGCCATCGAGCTGCTGGTGTTCACCCCGGTCGAGCGCCGGGTGCTGCGCAACCGCGGCCTGCTGGCCTCCGGCCAGTGAGGCGGCCGGTGCGGGCGGCGCCGAGGCCCGCCCTGCTGCTGATCGCCCACGGCAGCCGCGACCCGCGGCACGCCGCGACCGTGGCCGCGCTGGTCCGGGAGGT
>NZ_MECK01000185.1 GCF_014596465.1 Streptomyces sp. CBMA123
ACGGTCGGCGGCGCCGGGGGTGCGGCCGGGGGCGTCGGCGGCGGCTCGTACAGCGCGGCCGGCCCGGGCGGGTGCTCCTCGGCGGTCCGGTGGACGGGCGGCGGTACGGCGTCCCAGGGGCCCGAATCCGCTGTCGGCTCGGGACCTCCGGAAACAGCTGTCGTCTCCGCCATCTTCTGGTCACCGCCCCGCCCCGCCGCTGCCGCGGCGTCTGATGCCCTTGCTCTCGTGGTGCCTGCCACCACGTCCCGTGCGCGCCACCCTACGAGATCCCGGCACGCCCGAGCCAGGCCGGGTGGCCGATCGGCGCGCCCACGCCGTCGGCGCCGGTGGCTATCGTGCCGTCATGACCGCTTCCGGCCGGCCCCTGCTGTTCCTCGACGTCGACGGACCTCTGATCCCCTTCGGCGCCCCGCCCCCGGGCGGTTACCCCAGCTACCCGGGCCCGGGCACGGGGCCGGAGGGCAATCCGCTGGTGGCCCGGGTCGACCCGGGCCTGGGGCGGCGATTGCTGGCCCTGCCCTGCCAACTGGTCTGGGCCACCACGTGGTTGGCGGATGCCGACGACTGCCTCTCGCCCCGGCTGGGCCTGCCCCGACTGCCGTACGTGGACTGGCCGGAGACGGACGACGCGGACGGCGCGGACGGAACGGATGGAACGGACGATGCGGACGGCGGCCACCGAACGAACGCCCAACTGCACTGGAAGACCCGTACCTTGGTCGCCTGGGCCGCTGGCCGCCCGTTCGCCTGGGTGGACGACGAGATCACCGGGGCCGATCGCCGCTGGGTCGAGGCCCACTCCCCCGCTCCCGCGCTGCTCCACCGCGTGGACCCCCGAGTCGGCCTCACCGAAGCCGACTTCACCACCCTCGACGCCTGGCTGCGCGGCACCTGACTACACTCCCCCGCCATGGAGTACGAGGCTGGGCCACCGACCCGCTGGCACCTGACCCTGCGGGACGGGGCCGTGCTCGAACTGTGGGCGGACGGATACGGCATCGAGGACGGGGCGTACGAGTTCAGCGTGCTCGTCCGGGCGACGGAGGAGGAGCAGGGCGGCGCCGAGGTGGTCGCGCGGACCCCTGCCGACCCCGGGCGGGTCATGGTGGCCGTGGCCAGGCTGGCGACGGCATCCGTGCAGGACGTCCACACCGCCTCCGCACCCGCGCGCGACGGCGCCTGCGTCTGCCGCCCCTTCTCCTGGGAGCAGTGACGCCCGCCCGGTCACCCCTGCCGGATCGGACGGATCAGGGGTGACCGGGCGGGCGACGGGGCGTTTCAGGACCCGGCGAGCAGGTCGCGCAGCAGGGCGACGGTGTCGGCGTCCAGGTCCCGGCCGGTGCGGCGGCTCAGCGCATCGAGGCGGTTGACGGCGCGCAGCAGCTGGTCCCGCGCGCCGGCCGAGGCGTAGGCGTAGAAGAGGTCCCGGTGCAGGAGTTCGACGTCCGGGGCGACGGCGAGGCCACGGAAGACGGCCGCCTCGGCGCTGCGGTGGTCGCCGTACTGGAGGCGGCGGGCGGCCAGTTCGTGGGCGGTGTCGACGATCGCGGCGATCATGTCCTGGCGCTCGGCCTCGGCCCAGCCGTAGGAGGCGGGCGGGGCCTCGGCGAACGGGGCGCCGCGGACCAGGGCCAGGGCGTGGGCGAGGGCGGCGTCCGCGGTGGCGCTGGTACTGCGCATGCCGCGCCGGTAGAGGCCGCGGAACTCGTCCCAGTCGCAGGTGACGGTCGGGGCGAAGGAGTAGCCCTCGACGGTGTCGGTGGGCAGGTAGGCGCGGCCGTCGGGCGTGGTGCCGAACCAGGCCGCCAGGTCGGCGAGTTTGGCCGGGAGCGGGCTCCCCGCGTCGGACGCGGTGGGGTGCGGGTCGAGGTGGGCGGCGCCCGGGTGGAGGTCGTGGTCGAGCGCGTGGTGGTCGGCACCGGGCCGCAGGGCGAGGTAGACGGCGAGTTCGGTGAGCCGGGGCAGCGCGCCGGGTTCGACGGCGCCCGGGGTGCCGGCCACGTCGACCGGGCCGAGCAGCCGGATCCGGGGGGCGGTGCGCGGGGTGTGGGCCTCCGGGGAGCGGAGGATGGCGAGCAGGTCGTCGCTGTCGCTGCGCCCGGGGGTGGTCCGGGCGACCGGCGCGGTGGCGGCCGGGCCGGGTTCGACCGTCGCCTCCTGATCGTCACCGGCCGGGCCGGTCGGGCCGGTCGGGCCGTACGGGCCGGGGGCGGGTTCCGGGCGGCCCGGGACGCGCGGATCGACGCCGGTGGGCGCGGGCGCGCTCTGGTGCGTCGGCGCGGGCTCGCCCGGCGCCGCGGGCACTGCCGGTACTGCCGGTACCGCAGGCGCCGCGGACGTCTGCGGGGCCACGGGCTGCACGGGCTGGACGGGCTGGACGGGGAGCACCACCACCGATGCCTCCGCCGGTGCCGCGTCGGCGTCCCCGACCGCCTCTTGCGCCTCCGCCTCAGGGTTCACCTCCGCCTCCGCCTCCGTCTCCGGCTCCGGCGACTCGGCGGGGGCACCCGGCAGCCGCAGGTCGCGGGTGGCCTCGTCGGCGGGCTGCTCCGTCCCGGTGGCCGCCTGCCGCCCCTGCCCGTTGACGGCGAACCGCGCCGACCCGGCCGGCACCGGAACGGGCACGGACACAGGAACGGGCGCGGGCGCGGGCGTCACCGGGTCGGTGCCCGCGAACGGGCTGGCGCCGGTCCCGATGACCCGGGTCAGCAACCGGGGCCCGGCGGCCGGCTCGGTGTCCTCCTCGGCCGTCCCGCCCGGGGCGCCGACGGCGGCCAGCACCGGTACGGCGAGCGGCAGTTCGGTGGTGTCGGTGTCCTCGTCCGGGTCCGGGTCGAGGGCGGGACCGTCCAGCGTCCAGGCGGGCGCCGGGTGCTGGGTGGCGTCGTCGGCGGCCCGGAGCAGCTCGGCGACCTGGTCGTACTGGTGGTCGTCCAGCCGCTGGAGCTCGACGGTCAGGTGCAGGCCGGGGACGGCGGCCTGGCCGGTGGTCGGCATGGTCCAGCGGGCCACCGGTCCGGTGCCGCGCTCGGGGGCGCGGGTGACGACGGCGACGCAGGTGCGCGGGCGGGCGTCCAGCAGGCGGCCGAGTTCGGCGGGGGTGTCCCCGCCGGGCTGCTGGGCGCAGAGGATGATCTCGGGCACCCAGGACTCGTCCGCCTGGCCCCGGCTGCGGGCCTCGCGCGGGCTGGCGGCCTCGGCCGCGACCAGGGTGGCGCGGGCCTTGGCGGTGCGCGGGCCGAGGGCGGCGAGCGCGGCTTCCAGGGTGGGGTGGCGGTGGACCCGCTCGGCGGCCGGTCCGCTGATCGGCACCTCCTCGGCGAGGTCCACCAGGTGCAGGTGGAGCCGGTCGGCCAGCGGGCTGTGGGCGAGTTCGATGGCGAGGGTGCGCAGCACGGCGCGGGCGTCGTCGGGGTGCCCGGACAGGTGGAGCAGCCGGACGGCCTCCAGGTCGGCGAGGACCACCGAGCCGTCCGGCGAGGTGCCGAGGGTGACCAGCGCGGGGTAGGGCGCGGCGGTCTTGCGGGCCTGGGCGGGGCTCAGCAGGTCGCCGGACTCCTCGCTGCACCACCAGACGTTGGCGGCGTGCGCGGCGCGGAACGGAGCGATCGGGGTGGCCGGGCCGGACAGGTGCAGTTCGATGGTGTGGTCGGTGGTGATCCGGGCCGCGACGATCGCGGGCAGCCGCTTGCCGCCGCGCAGGGTGTTGCGGGCCAGGGTGCGCAGGGCGCGGTCCAGCAGTTCCAGGCCGGCCTGGTCCTGGCGGACCATCAGCTCGTTCTCGAAGGCGGCGGCCTCGGCGTCGGGCATCGCGATCCGGTGTCCGGGGCGGCGGCCGCGCAGCTGGGTGCCGCGCTTGTAGGCGACGGTGCCGACCATGACGGCGGCGAGCAGGACGCCCACGGTCGAGGCGGCGAGGGCGACGCTGTAGTCGTCGCTGGGCGCCGGGGCGGCGTGCGCGGCGGGGGCGGGCGCGGGGGTGTGGGCCGGGGTGTGGGCGGGCGCCGGGGCAGCCTGGGACGGCGCGGCCTGCGAGGGCGAAGGCGCCGGGGCCTGAGTGGCCGGGGTCTGCTCGGGCGTGGTCGAAGGCGTGGTCGAAGGAGCGGGCGTGGTCGAAGGAGCGGGCGTGGCCGAAGGGGCGGGCACGGGCGTCGACGCGGGCGGCTGCTCGACCGGTGTGGCCGGTGCGGCCGCTCCGGGCACGGTGAGCACCATCCCCGGCTCCAGCACGTCCGGATCGGTCAGCCGCTCCCCGTCCGGCGCCTGCGCGCCCTTGTTCGCGTCGAACAGCTTCGGCCAGGCCTCGGCGTCCCCCAACTCCCGCTGGGCGATGGCCGACAGGCTGTCCCCGGCCTGGACGGTCACCGTCTTCGGCCCGCCCGCCGCCGGCTCCGTCCCGGCCTGCGGCACCTGCGCCGGAGCCGGGGTCTGTGCGGGGGCGGGGGCGGGCGCCGGGGCCTGCGCGGGCGCCTGGGCCCCGTCCGGCTTGGCGTCGGCCGGCATCAGCAGTTCCCAGCCGGGCTGGATCGGCCGCTCGGCGTCGAAGCGGATGCCGGAATCGCCCATCGCCCGGCCCTCGTTGAGCTTGGCGATCTCCACCCAGCGTTCTCCGGAGCCCAGTTGGCGTTCCGCGATGGACCACAGGCTGTCCGCCGGCCGGCTGTCCCGCACGGTGTAGGTGGGGTGCTGGTCCGCAGCCGGCGCGAGGGCGGGTGCGGGCTGGGCGGCGGGCAGCGCGGCCCGCTGCACGCCCGGGGTCAACTGCGCCTGGGCGGCGGGGCTGTGGGTCAGTTCGGGCACCGCCGCGAAGGCCGAGCCGGCCACCGGCAGCAGCGCGAGCACCGAGCCGACCAGTCCGGCCGCGAGCCGCTGGCTCCAGCCGAAGGCCGGGATCCGGCGGGCGATCCGGCCGCGCAGCTGGGCCGGAATCTCCAGCAGGACGGAGAGCGCGAAGCACGCCCAGGCCAGCCAGCCGACCACCACCAGCAGCCAGAGGAACAGCCGCCCGTCGTCCGGACTGGTGAGCGCCTCGCCCACCCCGCCGGACGCGACCTCGCCCATCGAGGCGACCGCCTGGGTGCCGTACAGCAGCAGGGCGGGGACGCCGAACAGCAGCGCGAGCAGGGTGACCAGCGCGGCGAGCGCGGTGATCAGCGCGCCGCCGCGGCCGCGTCCGGCCCGGCGCCCGCTCCGGGCGTGCCCCCTCACGGTTCGCATCCCGTCCTTCCCGGTTCCGCCCGGGCCGGTTCCGGGCCCACCGGTACGGGCCTGGGCGGTACGGGCCTTGTCCTTGGCACGTGGCGCGGCCATCAGTCGGTCTCCGCTTTCTCGACTCCGTGGACGAGGGTCGCACTGCCCCTGCCCGTTACCTTCCGCTCCCCGAGGGCGCCCAGCAGGACCGGCCGGTAGTCGGCCTGCACGGTGACGGTGACGACCTTGCCGTCATCGGAGAACGTGATGTGGTCGACCTGCAACCCGTACCGTTCGAGGTAGATCTCGGCGGCCCGCCGGACGTAGTCCTGCTGGACCTTGAAGCCCTTCCCCTGCAGCACGGCCGCCTGGTCGAGTTGCTGTCCGCCGACCCGCGCGGCCTCCTGGGCGTAGGCGTCGGTGCGTTCGGCGACCCGCAGTCGGCCGCCCGCGTCGATCACCAGCGCGATGACGAGCACCAGGTAGGCCGCGCAGATCGCCACGAAGAGGGCGACCGCGCCCCGGTCGGACCGGCGCCCGGCCGAGCGGGGGCCGCGGGCCCGTAGCCGGCTCAGCACTCGCATCCCCTCCCCCCGATCCGCACGATGTCTCCCCACCGGCTCCCCACCGGGCGCCCCTCGGTGTCGTTGCGTCATCCCCCGAGCGCTCTCCGCTTGCGTCTCCCCCGCGCGGGCCGTCCCCAATCCCCCTGCCGCGCCCGTTGCGGCGCGCGCACCGCCGGCTACCGCCGTCATGTGCCGCGGTAGCGGTCCATCACGGAGGTGAACGTCCCCTTGAGGTGGGTGGTCACGGGCAGTCCGGACGGTCCGCCGAGCAGGTCGGCGAGTTCGACGTCGCAGAACACGGTGACCGTCACGGTCGCCACCTGGCCGCCCGGCAGGTCCATCGTGCCGGTGTCGACCTGGACCCGCGAGGTGCGGCAGGCCACGCCCTGCTGGTCCAGCGTCGCGAGGGCGGAGTCCGCGGCCGGCTTGTCCACTCCGGCGACGCTGCGCTGAAGCGAGCCGGTCCGGGCCCCGGCGCGGGCCGCGGCCTCCACGGTGCCGGCCGCGGTCTGCACCCGTCCGGCGGCGATCGCCACCAGCACCAGGCCGACCACGCCCGGAACGACGATCGCCGCCTCGATCGCGATCCCGCCCCGGTCCGACCGGCGCGGCCACCGCAGCCACCGCGCCCGCGCGGTGCCGCGGGCCCGTCCCCAGCCCCATCCCCGGCCCTGGCCCGCGGCCTCAGCCTCGGCGTCGGCCCGCCTCACGGCGTCACCGCCGGCGCGATGAAGCGCTCGCGCGGCGCCTCCGCGAACTGGCGGATGCTGGGCCCGGTGAGCCCGGGTATCAGCAGCGGGGGCGTCAGCTCCACCGTGACCTTGATCGTCTCGGCGGTGCTGCCGTCCGTCCCCACCTGGTACGTCCGGACGCCCTGCCGGTCCAGGAAGTCCCGGGCCTGCCGCTTGGCGGCCTCGTTCTTCGCCTGCTCCGTCGTGTCGCCCTGCGCCCGGCCGGCGTCCACGCCCTCGCGGGCGGCGGTGAGCGCGACCTGCCGGTCGTACCAGATCAGCGCGGCCTGGACGACGAGGAGCAGGAGCAGCAGGACGACCGGGAAGACGATGGCCAGGCTGATGGTCATCGACCCCCGGTCGCCGCGGCGGCGTAGCAGGCGAAGCAGGGCGGTCACTTGGTGGCGCCGCCCGCGGCTCCGCCGGGCAGGTTCGGGTCCTGCTCGACCTTGGTGACCACCTTGTCCTTCAGCAGGTACAGCGCGGTCGCGACGGCGCCCGCGACGAACACCAACGCGATGATGGCGAGGGCGAGTTCGATGCTGATGGCGCCGCGGTCGCCGCGGGCCCGGGCGGCGCGCAGCCGGCCCAGCCGCAGGGTGAACAGCAGCAGCGCGAACTGCACCGGCAGCAGGACGGGCCGCAGCACCCGGCCTGCCAGCCGGACGAGTCGTGGGGTCATCGGGGTCTCCAGGTGGTGTGGTGTGGTGTCAGCTGCTCGGTGGTGCACGTCAGTTGAGCATTTGGTGGAGCGCCGGGAAGACGATCAGGACGGTCATCAGCAGGGTCAGCGCCGCGCCGGGTGCGACCATCCGCTCGCTGTCGGCGTTGGCGCGGGCGAGGTCTTCGGCGAGCAGTTCGCCGCGCAGGCCCTTGGAGCGGGCCCGCAGGGTGTCGTACACGGCGGCGCCGTCGGTGCCGGACAGCCGCATGATGTCGGCCACGTCCTGGAGCGGGCTGAGGCCCAACTCCTCGGCCAGCGCGTCGAGTCCGGCCCAGGGCGGGAGCCGGTCGGTGGCGGCGCGCTCCAGGGCGTCGCGGATCCGCCGGAACACCGCGCCCTGCCCGACCGAGGCGGCCCGGCGCAGCGCCTCGGCGGGGCCGCAGTCGGCGGCCCGTTCCAGGGCGACGAGTTCCAGGTAGGCGGCGATGCCGTGCAGGTACTCGGTACGGGCCTCCTTGGCCTCGCCGCGCACCACGCCGTCCGGGACGAACCAGAGCAGCCCGGCCAGCAGCGGCCCGGCGACCAGCGGCAGGGCGAACGGCAGGCCGACGTCCATCAGTACGGCCATCGCGCCCAGGTAGGCGGGCAGCACCAGGCCGAGCGCGGCGAACAGCAGCTTGTGCACCATGAACCGGGCCGGGGTGCGGCCGATCAGGGCGAGTTCGCGGCGCGGGATCGTCACCCCGCGCAGGGTGAGCGAGCGTTCGCCGATCCGGTCGTACCAGCGCGGCCGCTCGTCCGGGTCCTGTTCGCGGTCCGCCGGGGCGCGGTGCAGCCGGTCCAGCGCCTGGCCGAGGTCCGGTGGTGCGGGCCGCAGTTCGGCGATCAGCAGGGCGAGGCCGCCGGCCGCGACGGCGCCGGCCAGCACGGACCAGGGGGAGATCACCGGACCTCCCCGACCTGCTCGGCCGGCTCCGGCTCGGACCCGTGGGCCGGGGTGGAGCCGAGCCTGCGCCCGCCCTTGCTGCGCCGGTCCGGGGTGAGCAGGCGGGGCACCGGCGGGTGCGAGGCCAGGGCCCGCATCCAGGCGATGATCGCGACGAACAGGGCGGCGACCACGGCGAGCACCAGCTGGCCGAGGACGGTCCCGTACGGGCGGGTGTACTCGGCGTTGAAGGAGCCGACGGTGACGACCAGCACGATGATGCCGACCAGCCAGCGGATGGTGGTGCGGTGCTTGGCCCGGTCGGCCTCGATGACGCGGCGCTGGCGGACCTCCTCGCGCACCGAGTCGGCCATGTCGGAGAGCGTCCGGGCCAGGCCCGGGCCGCTGTCCCCGGAGCGGAGCACCAGGGCCGCGAGCACCTTGTCCGCGGTGGCGTCGGCGAGGCTGTCGGCGAAGGCGTGCAGGGCCTCCTCGGGCCGCCAGCGGGCCTGAAGCCGGGCGGCGAGTTCGCCGATCTCGTCCTCCAGCGCGGCGGGGGCGGTGCGGCGGCTGGTGACGATGGCCTGGTTGAGGCCGACGCCGAGCAGCAGCACGTCGGCGATCCGCTGGGTCCACTCGGAGAGCGCCTCCAGCCGCTCGATCCGTTGGGTGTCCGGGCGGGTGGTGTCGAACAGCCAGGGCAGGCCGAAGACGGCCAGCGGCACCAGCAGCGCGGTCAGCGGGATGCCGGTGAACAGCCAGGCCAGCGGCCCGCCGACGAGCGCCAGCGGCAGCTGGATCCGGCGCAGCCGCACCATCCGCAGCGAGGCGCTGCCGGGGGCGCCGTACCAGAGGACGTGGGCGCGGCCGGCCAGCGGGTTGTCCCGGCGGGCGGGTCCGTCCTCGGCGGCGGGTTCGCTGCCGCGGGCCCAGGCCACCAGGGCGACCAGGCCGCCGGCGACCGCCAGCCCGCACAGGGCGAAGAGCAGCATCACCGCGCGCCACCGCCGATCCGCAGCTGCAGCGGGGCGGCCCAGCTCCCGTACCGGGAGCCGAGCAGGGAGGCGTCGAAGCCTGCCCGGCGCAGGTCGTCCAGGCACTGCGGCGGGGTGTGCGGCACGGCGCGCGGCTCGCCGAGGTCCGGCCGGGGGCCGAAGACGGTGTTCAGCGCGGGCCGGCCGCTCTCGCCGAGGCCGGTGACCTCCAGGACGTGGGAGACGAAGCGGTGACGGCGGCCGCCGACGGCGGTCTCGTCGACCATGGCGACGTGCACGATGAGGTCCAGGGCGTTGGCGGTGAGCCGGTAGGCGAGCGCGTCGGTCATGTGCGAGCCGTACTCCAGGCAGAGTTCGGCGATCCGGTCGACCACCATGTGCGGGCCGCGGGCGTGCAGGGTGCACATCGAGCCGCCCTCGCCGTTGGTCATGACCCGCAGCATCGGGACGACCTCGCCGGAGCGGACCTCGCCGACGATGATCCGGGAGAGTGTCATCCGCAGCGCGGCCGGGATCAGGTCGCCGATCGTCAACTCCCCGGCCAGGCGTCCTTCGACGCGCTCACCGTTGCCCTCCCGGGCCTCCATCGGGACGACCTGGCGCAGGTGGCCGAGGGTGTGCAGCCAGAGCTCGAACTCCGACTCCAGGGTGCCGATCCGCTCGTCCGGCGGGATCTCCGCGGCCATCGCGCGCAGCAGGCTGGTCTTGCCGACGCCCTGGGTGCCGGTGATCATCACGTTCTTCCGGGCCCGGATCGCGGCGGCCAGGAAGGCGGCCAGGCTGGAGTCCAGGGTGCCGAGTTCGACCATCTCGGGCAGCGTCGCCGAGGCCACCCGGTGGCGCCGGATCGCCACGTACGGGCGGGGCGTCACCTCGGTGAGCGCCTGAAGGCGCATGCCGCCCTCCAGGCGCAGGGCGAGAGTCGGGCTGGCGGTGGACAGGCTGCGCTCGCCGCCGCCGTGCTGACGGGCCAAGTCCTGGAGCAGTTCGACGAGTTCGTCGTCACTGTCGGCCACCGGCGGGACCTGCCGCAGCGGCTGGTGCACCTTGGAGACCCAGACGTCGTCACAGCCGTTGACCAGGATGTTCTCGATCTCCGGGTCGTCCAGGTAGGGCTGGAGCCGGCCGGCCCGGAACAGCAGGTCGAAGACGGCCTCGGCGAGGGCGCGGTCCTGCTCCCGGGTGGGCGGGATGCCGTGGGTCTGGGCGTAGGCGTCGGACCAGCGGGCGACCGCCTCCTCGATCAGCGCCCGGCCGCGCTGGCGGCGGGTGGCGCGGTCCGGCTCGGCACCGGAGCCGGCGGTCAACCGGGTGATCTGCTGGTGCAGTTCGGCCGCGACCTGGCGCTTGAGTTCGCGCGCGACCTGCGGGTCCACGGCCGGCCGGGTGGCGGCGCCGCGCACGTCCAGCGAGGGCAGCTGGGAGGGCACGGCGGTGGGGCCGGCGGCGGCCGGGGCGACGGGCCCCGGCG
>NZ_MECK01000186.1 GCF_014596465.1 Streptomyces sp. CBMA123
CCGGCGGCCGGCGCCGCCACCAGCAGGGCCAGCCCGCCGAGGGCGAGCGCCACGGCGGCGACCGCCCGCCGGGTGAGGCGCTCGTCGAGCAGCAGGTGCCCGCCGAGGCTGGTGAGCACCGGCCCGGCGCCGATGGTGATCAGGGTGCCCAGCCCCAGGCCCGCGTAGTGCACGGAGCCGAAGTAGGCGCACTGGCTGACGGCCAGCCCGAGGCCGGTGAGCACGGCGGCGCCGCGCCTGCCGCCGGAAGCCGCGGCAGCGCCCGAGGGCAGCAGCGCCAGGCAGAGCGCCGCGACGCCGAAGCGCCAGCAGGAGACGGCCACCGGGCCGAGCCCGCTGGTGCGCATCAGCAGCGCGGCCACGGCTCCGCCCACCCCCCAGGCGACGGCGGCGGCGGAAATGGACAACAGGCCGTGCCGGAAGGGCACAGCGGTGTACGGGGTCATGCGTCGCTACTCCACGATGGGTCGCCGGTTATGGTCCGCGGGGTACGCGGGCGGCGGTCATCGCCCCGGCGCCGACGGGCTCTCCCGTTCGGCCGGGTCCACTGGGTTCGCCGCCCGCTAGCGGACCGGCGGCGGGAGGATCACGAAACGCACGGGACCAGCCTACGACGGGCGGTCCATGGCATGGCTATGCGGGTCACCCTATTCCTATAAACGGGCGGGCGGTCCATATTGCCGGACCGGACGGCGAAGCTCAATTCACGCTCAAATAGTGAACCTACTCGCGAGTCACGTAACACGCCCATGAACAGACGGCCCCCTACCTGCACGGATATCTGGCAAAGAAAGTAAACATTCAGCAATGAAATCTGTGCAGAGGTCTCTGAATAGCCCTACTGTGTGGCAACTCTCCGCGCTCCGCCCACCCCGGAGCACCCCCACACAGAGAGATCATCCATGGCTTCCCTCAACCAGATCTCGCCGCCCGGCCAGACTTCGGGCACCGGCGGGACCGCCCACCGGTCGCTCAAGCGCCACGTCGGCCTCGTCGGCCTCATGTGGGCCTCGGTCGGCTCGATCATCGGCTCCGGCTGGCTGTTCGGCGCGAAGAGCGCCGTCACCGCCGCCGGACCGGCAGCCGTCATCTCCTGGGGCATCGGCGCCGTCGCGATCGTGCTGCTGGCGCTCGTGCACGCCGAGCTCGGCGGGCTCTTCCCGGTCTCGGGCGGCACCGCGCGCTACCCCCACTACGCCTTCGGCGGCCTGGCCGGCATGTCCTTCGGCTGGTTCTCCTGGCTCCAGGCGGCCACCGTGGCGCCGATCGAGGTCGAGGCCATGATCGGCTACGCCAAGGACGTTCCCTGGGCCAGCGGACTGCAGAACGCCAACGGCACCCTCAGCACCAGCGGATTCATCGTCGCGACCGTGCTGATGGCGGTATTCGTCGCGGTCAATTTCCTCGGCGTGAAGGTCCTCGCCCGGACCAACAGCATCGCCACCTGGTTGAAGATCTTCGTTCCTCTGCTCACGATCTTCATGCTGGCGATCACCAGCTTCCACGGCTCCAACTTCACCTCGCACGGCTTCGCGCCCTTCGGCGCCAAGGGCGTGCTCGCCGCGATCAGCACCAGCGGCATCATCTTCGCCCTGCTCGGTTTCGAGCAGGCCATCCAGATCGCCGGTGAGAGCCGCAACCCCAAGCGCGACATCCCCCGCGCCGTGCTCGGCTCGGTCGCCATCGGCACCCTGATCTACACCCTGCTGCAGGTCGTCTTCATCGGCGCGCTGCCGGTCAGCGCCTTCGCCAACGGCTGGGCGAAGCTCGACTACCCCGGCATCGGCGGCCCGTTCGCCGGTCTGGCCACCCTGGTCGGCCTCGGCTGGCTGTACTACGTGCTGAAGGTCGACGCGGTGATCTCCCCCGCCGGTACCGGCCTGATCTACACCACCTCCACCTCGCGCATCTCCTACGGCCTGAGCCGCAACGGCTACGCACCGCAGAAGTTCGAGCAGCTGGACAGGAACGGCGTGCCGTGGTTCGGCCTGATCCTGTCCTTCGTCACCGGCGTGATCTGCTTCCTGCCCTTCCCGAGCTGGCAGGAGCTGGTCGGCTTCATCACCTCCGCCAGCGTGCTGATGTACGCCGGCGCCCCGCTGGCCTTCGGCGCCCTGCGCCGCCGGCTGCCGGACCGCGAGCGCTCCTACCGGCTGCCGCTGGGCGGCGTGATCTCCCCGGCCGCGTTCGTGGTCGCCAGCCTGATCATCTACTGGGCCGGCTGGCAGACCCTGTCCCGTCTGGGCATCGCCATCGTGCTCGGCTACCTCCTGCTCGGCGGCTACGCGGCCTACGCGATCAAGAACAGGCTGCCGAACGCACCGCGGCTCAACTGGAAGGCCGCCCAGTGGCTGCCGGTCTACCTGCTGGGACTCGGACTGGTCTCCTGGCAGGGCGGCTTCGGCGACGGCACCGGCCTGATCCCGATGTGGTACGACATGGCGCTCGTCGCGGTGTTCTCGCTGGCCATCTACTACTGGGCGATCCGGGTCGCCCTGCCCGCCGAGGAGATCGAGCGGGAGGTCGCCGACGTCGAGGTGGTCGACGCGGGCGGTCACTGACCACCCGATCACCCACCGAACGGACGGGCCCGCCGGTCGACAGAGCGACCGGCGGGCCCGTCCGCACGTCTACGGGTCCGGCACCGCCTACAGGTCCAGCACCGCCCGCAGCGCGGCCTCGATCTCGGCCTCCGGATCGGCCACCGGGCCCGGCGAGCGCCAGGCGACGAAGCCGTCCGGGCGCACCAGCAGCGCGCCGCCCGGGCCCACGCCGTGCAGGGCGGCGAAGTCCGTGCCCGGCTCCGGGGCCAGGTCGTCCTCGGCGCCGTCGCCGATCCGGTAGGCGTCCAGCGGGACGGCCAGCCGGTCGGCCGCCCGCCGGGCGCCCTGCTGCCAGGCCGTGCCCTCCGGGTCGGTGAGCAGCACCATCGCCTGCTCGTACAGGTCCAACGTGGACAGCCGCACCCCCGCGCACAGCAGCCACTGGTGCGGGGCCCGGCTGCCCGGCTCGCCGGCCGACTCGAACTTCTCCGGGACGACCGCGCCCTGCCGGTCCGTGCCGAGCACCGCGCCCCGCGGGTAGCGGTAGCCGAGCGCCACCGCCAGCACCCCGGCCTGCCGGCCGACGCCCGGGACCACCGCGTAACCGGGGTGGCTGTGCTCGGCGGAGCGGGCCGAGGCCCGCTCGCTGGTGACCTCGGCGACCGGGCGGCGCTCCTGCCCGTACGTCTCCAGCAGGCCGGGCCCGGCCCAGCCGCAGAGCACGGCGGCCAGCTTCCAGGCCAGGTTGTGGGCGTCCTGGATGCCGGTGTTGGAGCCGAACGCGCCGGTCGGGGACATTTCGTGGGCGGAGTCCCCGGCGAGGAAGACCCGTCCGACGCCGTACCGCTCGGCGACCCGTTCGGCGGCGTGCCACGGCGCCCGGCCGGTCACCTCGACGTCCAGCTCGGGCAGGCCGACGGCGGTACGGATGTGCCGCTCGCAGCGCTCGTCGGTGAACGCCTCCAGCGGCTCGCCCTGCTCGGGGTGCCAGGGCGCGTGGAAGACCCACTCGGACTGGTTGTCCACCGGCAGCAGCGCGCCGTCCGCCTCCGGGTTGGTCAGGTAGCAGGCGATGAAGTGCCGGTCGCCGACCACCTCGGCCAGCCGCTTGGCGCGGAAGGTGATGCTGACGTTGTGGAACAGCTCGCCCTTGCCGGTCTGGCCGATGCCGAGGCGGACCCGGGCCGGGCTGCGCGGACCGTCCGCGGCGATCAGGTACTCCGAGCGCACCACCCGCTCCTCGCCGGTCTCCCGGCTGCGCAGCAGGGAGGTGACGCCGTCGGCGTCCTGCTCGAAGGAGACCAGCTCGGTGCTGAACCGCAGGTCGCCGCCGAGTTCGCGGGCCGCGCGCAGCAGCACCGGCTCCAGGTCGTTCTGACTGCACAGGCACCAGGTGCTGGGACTGAACCGGGCCAGCTTCCCGCCCGGGTCGATCTCCCGGAACAGCCACTCCTGCTCCTCGCCGGTCAGCGAGGGCGCCTGCAGGATGCCGTGGTTCGGGGCGAGCACCGAGGCCGCCTCACGGATCGCCGGCTCGATGCCGGCCACCCGGTACAGCTCCATCGTGCGGACGTTGTTGCCGCGACCGCGCGGGTGATGCGAGGTGTCGGCGTGCTTCTCGACCAGCAGGTGCCGGACACCCAGCCGACCGAGGAACAGCGCGGCCGACAGCCCGACCAGGGAGCCGCCCACGATCAGGACCGGCACCCGCTCGTCAACCTTCGGATTCATCAATTGCTCCACCCTGTACGGGAATTCCGCGGCCCGGCGACTGGGCTCGGCGCCGCCCTCGACGGGCCCGCTCAGCCGGGGGCCCCGCTCTTCCATCCCCCGCCCGAGGGGGGCTGTGCCGCCCCTTCGCCCGGATGGCCCGCAAATCTCGCGCCGCGCCCGGTCGGCCGCTCACGATCGACCTCAGGCCTGGCGCCGAGTGCCCGGGCCGACCGCCACCGCACCTGCCTCCCCCGGCCGGGAGCACCCGCCGGACGCGGCCGTCACGGCCCGCCGCGTGCGTCCAAGAGCAGAAAGTGGATCATGACAACTCTGTCCGAACCGCAGCTGAAGCAGCACAAAGACTCCGACACCCGGCTGAGGGTGGTGCTGATGCTGGAGATCCAGGACGGCGCCCAGCAGCGTTTCCTCGACGTCTACGAGCAGCTGCGCCACCAGGTCGCCTCGGTCCCCGGCCATGTCAGCGACCAGCTGTGCCAATCCATCAACGACCCCCGCCAGTGGCTGATCACCAGCGAGTGGGAGGACCAGGAGACCTTCCTGCAGTGGGTGGACAGCCCCGCCCACCGCGAGATGGTCAAGCCGATGCACGGCTGCGTCAGCGACAACTTCCGTTCGCTGCGCTACGCCGTGCTGCGCGAGACCTCGGCGGCCGGCTCCACCGGCACCCGGGCCCCGATGGAGGTCCCGCCCGGCCTGCCGCGCAGCGAGCCCGCCGGGCACGTCGGCCCGCCGCGGGCCGACCCGGGCCCGGACGGTGTGGTGCGCCACGCGCTGACCTTCACCGTCAAGCCCGGCAGCGAGGCCGAGGTGGCCCGCATCCTGTCCGCCTACACCTCCCCCCGGGCCGAGGTGGACGACCACACCCGGCTGCGCCGCACCTCACTGTTCATGCACGGCAACCGGGTGGTGCGGGCCGTCGAGGTGATCGGCAACCTCGGCGACGCGCTGCGCCACGTGGCGATGCAGCCCGAGGTCCGCGCGGTCGAGGAGGAGCTCAACCCGTACCTGGAGGAGGCCCGTCAGCTGGGCGACCCGCAGTCCGCCCGCGCCTTCTTCGCCAAGGCGGCGCTGCCCGCCCGGCACCAGGCGATCGCCAGCTCCCCCGCCTCCGGGCGGCTGCACCGGCACGCCGTGCTCTACCCCGTGCGCCCGGGCCGGGGGCAGGCCGTCGCCGAGCTGCTCTTCGACCACGACAACCTCGCCACCGCCGACCCGACCGGCCCGGTCGCGGCGGCCACCGTGTTCCAGCGCGAGGACACCGTGGTGCGCCTGGTCGACCTGCGGGTACCGGCCGAGGCCGAACCGGCCGCCGCGCTCGGCGTGGCCGGAGGCCAGGAGGCGGCCGAACTCGCCCGGCTGCTCGACCTCGGCCCGGCCGGCGACCTGCGCACCGTCGCGGGCCTGAGCGCGTTCCTCGCCGCCCGCGCCATGAGCCCGGTCACCGACCGCAGCTCCCAGAACGCCTGACGTCCGGCCACCCGTCCCGAAGGAAAGCCATCATGACCACGCAGTACCCGCGGATCATCAACCTCGACGAGGCCCCGGAGAACCGCCGCCACGGCGCCGAGCTGCGCACCATGCTCACCCCGCCCAGCTGCGGGGCGACCAGCGGCTTCATGGGCCTGGCCATCATCAAGCCCGGGGAGCGGATCAACGAGCACTACCACCCGTACTCCGAGGAGTTCGTGTTCGTCGTCTCCGGCGACCTGGAGGTGGACCTGGACGGGGAGACCCGGCCGCTCAAGCCCGACCAGGGCCTGATGATCCCGATCAACATGCGCCACCGCTTCCGCAACGTCGGCGACACCGAGGCCCGGATGGTCTTCCACTGCGGCCCGCTCGCCCCGCGCCCCGACCTCGGCCACGTGAGCACCGAGGAGTCCGCCGCCTCCGGCCCGCCGGAACACGCCAAGGTGGTCTCGTGACGCGGCGCGTCGCCGTCACGGGGATCGGCGTGGTCGCGCCCGGAGGGATCGGCATCCCGGCGTTCTGGGATCTCCTGACCGCCGGTCGCACCGCCACCCGGGGCATCACGCTCTTCGACCCGGCCGGGTTCCGCTCCCGGATCGCGGCCGAGTGCGACTTCGACCCGGCGGCCCACGGGCTCACCCCCGAGGACGTCCAACGGGCGGACCGCTACGTGCAGTTCGCGATGGTCGCGGCCGACGAGGCGGTCGCCGACGCCGGCCTCGACCTGGCCGCCGAGGACCCGTGGCGGATCGCCGTCTCACTCGGCACCGCCGTCGGCGGCACCACCCGGCTGGAACACGACTACGCCCTGGTCAGCTCCACCGGAGCGCGCTGGGACGTGGACCACCGGCACGCCGAACCCCAGCTGCACCGGGCCTTCGCGCCCAGCACGCTGGCCTCCGCGGTGGCCGAACGGGTCGGCGCCCACGGCCCGGTGCAGACCGTCTCCACCGGCTGCACCTCCGGACTGGACGCGATCGGCTACGGCTTCCAGGCCGTCGAGGAAGGGCGCGCCGACATCTGCGTCGCCGGCGCCTCCGACTCCCCGATCTCGCCGATCACCGTCGCCTGCTTCGACGCCATCAAGGCCACCAGCGAACGCAACGACGACCCGGCGCACGCCTCCCGCCCCTTCGACGCCCACCGGGACGGCTTCGTCCTCGGCGAGGGCGGCGCCGTCCTGGTGCTGGAGGAGCTGGAGCACGCCCGCCGCCGCGGCGCCCGGATCTACGGCGAGATCGGCGGCTTCGCCACCTTCGGCAACGCCTACCACATGACCGGCCTCACCAAGGAGGGGCTGGAGATGTCCCGGGCGATCGACCACGCCCTCGACCACGCCCGGGTGAACCGCGCCGACGTCGACTACGTCAACGCGCACGGCTCGGGCACCAAGCAGAACGACCGGCACGAGACCGCCGCGGTCAAGCGCTCGCTGGGCGGCCACGCCTTCGAGACGCCGATGAGCTCGATCAAGTCGATGGTCGGGCACTCGCTCGGCGCGATCGGCGCGATCGAGGTGGTCGCCTGCACCCTGGCGCTGGCCCACGGCGTGGTGCCGCCCACCGCCAACTACGAGACGCCGGACCCGGAATGCGACCTCGACTACGTGCCGCGCACCGCGCGTGAGCTGCCGCTGAGCCACATCCTCTCGGTCGGCAGCGGATTCGGCGGCTTCCAGTCCGCCGTCGTGCTCAACAGAACGGGGTGAGATCCATGACGTCACGTCAGCAGGGCCGCCGGGCGGTGGTCACCGGCCTCGGCGTGGTGGCTCCGAACGGTGTCGGTGCCGACGCCTTCTGGAAGGCCACCAGGCAGGGCGTGAGCGTCCTCGACCGGATATCCCGCGAGGGCTGCACCGAGCTGCCGCTCAAAGTCGCGGGCGAGGTAAGGGGCTTCGATCCCCGGTCGGTGATCGACAGCCGCTACCTCGTACAGACCGACCGGTTCACGCACTACGCGATGGCCGCCGCCGACCTGGCGGTGGCCGACGCCGGGTTCCGGCCCGACCCCGAAGAGCCGTTCGCGGTCGGCGTGGTGACCGCGGCCGGCTCCGGCGGCGGCGAGTTCGGCCAGCGCGAGCTCCAGCAACTCTGGGGCCAGGGGCCGAGGTTCGTCGGGCCGTACCAGTCCATCGCCTGGTTCTACGCGGCCAGCACCGGCCAGATCTCGATCCGGGGCGGCTACAAGGGCCCGTGCGGGGTGGTCGCCAGCGACGAGGCCGGCGGCCTGGACGCCCTCGCGCACGCCGCCCGCTCGGTCGAGCGCGGTACCGACGCCGTGGTGGTCGGCGCCGCCGAGGCCCCGCTGGCGCCGTACTCCATGGTCTGCCAGCTCGGCTACCCCGAGCTGAGCCTGGCCGACCGGCCCGACGCGGCCTACCTGCCGTTCACCGCGCAGGCCTGCGGCTTCGCGCCCGCCGAGGGCGGCGCGATGCTGCTGCTGGAGGACGAGCAGGCGGCCCGGCGGCGCGGCGCCAACGTCCGGGCGCACCTGGCCGGGCACGGCGCCACCTTCACCGGGCCCTCCCGCTGGGAGCGGTCCCGGGAGGGGCTGGCCGCCGCGATCCGGATCGCGCTGGACGAGGCCCGGATCGCGCCCGAGGAGATCGACGTGGTCTTCGCGGACGCGCTCGGCGTCCCCGCCGCCGACCGGGCCGAGGCCCTGGCGCTGGCCGACGCGCTCGGCCCGGCCGCCGAGAGGGTCCCGGTCACCGCGCCCAAGTCCGGTACGGGGCGGGCCTACTGCGGCGCCCCGATGCTGGACGTGACGGCCGCCGTACTGGCCATGGAGGACGGCGTGCTGCCGCCCACCCCCAACGTCACCGAGGTCTGCCACGACCTCGCCCTGGTGACCGGCCGCGCCCGCCCGGCCGAACTGCGCACCGCGCTGGTGCTCAGCCGCGGGCTGATGGGCTCCAACTCCGCGCTGGTGCTCCGGCGCGGAGAACGGTCCTGATCCGCACACCTTCCACCGCTTCGAAGGGAAACCCGTGAGCAACACCCTCAGCTATCCCGAACTGGCCGAGCTGCTCCAGACCCGGGCCGGCGTCACCGTCGACCCCGGCGACCTGGAGCAGCCGGGCGCTCAGTTCGACGACTTCGGCATCGACTCGCTCGGACTGCTCGGCATCGTGGGCGAGTTGGAGAACCTGCACAACCTCAAGGTCACCTCCGGCGCCGAGTCCGCCAAGACCCCGGCCGAGTTCCTGGAGCTGGTCAACAGCTCCCCGTCCGCGAAGGCAGGTGCCTGAGATGCCCGGACACACCGACAACGAGATCGTCATCAACGCCCCGCTCGACCTGGTCTGGGAGATCACCAACGACCTGGAGAACTGGCCGGAGCTGTTCAGCGAGTACGCCTCGGTCGAGGTGCTGGAGCGCGAGGGTGACCGGGTGCAGTTCCGGCTCACCATGCACCCGGACGAGAACGGCATGGTCTGGAGCTGGGTCTCCGAGCGCACCACCGACCGGTCCTCGCTCGCGGTCAAGGCCCGCCGGGTCGAGCCCGGCCCGTTCGAGTTCATGGAGATCCGCTGGGAGTACGCGGAGGTCCCGGCCGGCACCAGGATGCGCTGGATCCAGGACTTTGCGATGAAGCCCACCGCGCCGGTGGACGACGACGGCATGGTCAACCACATCAACAGGAACTCCCGGATCCAGATGCAGCTGATCCGCGAGAAGGTCGAGAAGCGGGCGGCCGAACGGTGACCGGGACCCACCGGGCCCTGATCGTCGCCCGGATGAAGCCCGAGGCCGCCCCGGACATCGCCGAGGTGTTCGCCGACTCCGACCGCGGCGAACTGCCGCACCTGATCGGCGTCACCGGCCGCAGCCTCTTCCAGTTCGGCGACGTCTACCTGCACCTGATCGAGGCCGACCGCCCGCCGGGCCCGGCCGTCGCCAAGGTCCTCGGCCATCCGGAGTTCCGGACCGTCAGCGACCGCCTCACCGCCTACGTCCAGGCCTACGACCCGGCCACCTGGCGCGAGCCGAAGGACGCCATGGCGCGCGAGTTCTACCGCTGGGACCGCTGACCGCTGACCGCTCGCCGCCGACCGCTGTCGGCTGTCTGCTGTCCCTCTGGGCCCGCCCCCGGCCGTATGCCGGGGGCGGGCCCATGCGCGTGCCCATACCACCCGACGGCGGCGCGGAGCGCCGGTACCCCCGGCGCCGCACCGGGTTCACCCGGATCGCCCGGGCACCCGGGTGAACACGCCCCGGACTCCACCCGAAGGGCGCACAGAGCGTACCGGTGCCGCCACGCTCCGGTGGCAGGCGGCCGCAGCGTGGTTGACGGTGGATCAGGCGCTACTTTTCCGCGAGTCCCCTTGACCGGCATCGTGCCGGCGGTCGCGGTCCGCGCGCCGGAAGGATCATTCTCATGCGTTCTGCACGCACGCTGCTCGCCGGAGCCGCTGTCGCCGCCGTCCTCACCGTCGGCACCCCCATGGCCTTCGCCGACGGCTCCTCCTCCGACCAGGGCAAGAACCTCACCTGGCAGGAGAAGCAGTCCGACAACAGGGGCGGCTCCGACAACTCGAAGGGCTACGACGACAGGAAGTCCGGCGGCTCCGACGAGCACAAGGGTTCGGACGAGCACAAGGGCAACGACGAGCACAAGGGCAACGACGACCACAAGGGTTCGGGCGAGCACAAGGGCTCGGACGGCCGCGACGAGGAGTACGCCTCCCCGCACGGCGGCGTGCACACCGGCGGCGGCGGCCTGGCGCTGTCCGGCGGCGGCCTCGCCTCCGGCGCGGTGCTGCTGCTCGGCGGCCTCGGGGCCGGCGCGT
>NZ_MECK01000187.1 GCF_014596465.1 Streptomyces sp. CBMA123
CCGAGCCGAGGGCGCCGGCCAGCGCGGCGTCGAAGCCCTCGGCCCGCTCGTCCAGGTAGCCGGGCGCCTTCAGCGTGCGGCAGGCGCTGCCGTCGCCGAGCACCAGCAGGGCGACCCGGTCGGCGAGGCCGGCCAGGCCCTGGCCGAGGCCGAGCATCCGGTCGGCGGGGGCGTCGGCGGGCACCGCGCAGGCGTGCGTCGGCAGGGTCACCCCGGCGCGTTCCAGCAGCCAGGCGCCGATGGTCAGCGAGGGCGCCAGTTCCGGGCCCTCGACCCGCCCGCCGGGCAGCTTGGCGACCAGCGGCACCCCGTAGCGGTGGAAGGACCCGGCCCCGCCCTCGGTCCACACCTCGGCCTCCGGCCCGGCGCCGACCACCACGACCAGCTGCGGCCCGGCCGCGACCAACGCCGCCAGCGCCTCGTCGCAGGCAGCGCGCAGCCCGTCCAGCTCGGGCGCGGCCCCGGCGGCGACCTCGGGGACGAGCAGCGGCGGACAGGGGCACACGGCGGCGGCTACCAGCATGCGGATCACTCTAGCCGGGAAGCCGAACGGCCCGGCCGGAGCTCGGGAGCTCCTGTTCGCACGCTCGCCGCCGTCGGGGCACGCGGGTCAGTCGCCGCAGCAGGCACCGCCCGCCGGGGCGGCCAGCGGCAGCTGGGCCGGGGCGCCGATGCCCGGCAGGCCGAGCAGCACGCCGGCCGGCTTGTCGGCGGGCTTGGCCTGGCGCTTCTCCCAGGCATCGCCGGCCCGGGTGCGGCGCACCGCGAGGGTGGGGCCCTCGGCCAGCAGGTGGTGCGGGGCGGCGTAGGTGATCTCGACGGTCACCACGTCGCCGGGGCGCACCGGCTCGTCGGGCTTGGTGAAGTGCACGAGCCGGTTGTCGGGGGCGCGGCCGGAGAGGCGCTGGGTCCTGTCGTCCTTCTTGCCCTCGCCCTCGGCGACCAGGATCTCCAGGGTGCGGCCGACCTGCTTCTTGTTCTCGTCCCAGGAGATCTCCTCCTGGAGGGCGATCAGCCGGTCGTAGCGGGCCTGGACGACCTCCTTGGGCACCTGGTCGGCCATCTCGGCGGCGGGGGTGCCGGGGCGCTTGGAGTACTGGAAGGTGAAGGCGTTGGTGAAGCGGGCCTCGCGGACGACGTGCATCGTCTCCTCGAAGTCCTCCTCGGTCTCGCCGGGGAAGCCCACGATGATGTCGGTGGAGATGGCCGCGTCCGGCATCGCCTCGCGGACCTTGCGGATGATCCCGAGGAACCGGTCCTGCCGGTAGGAGCGGCGCATCGCCTTGAGGACGCGGTCCGAGCCGGACTGCAGCGGCATGTGCAGCTGGTGCATCACGCTCGGGGTCTCGGCCATCGCGGCGATCACGTCGTCGGTGAAGTCGCGCGGGTGCGGCGAGGTGAAGCGGATCCGCTCCAGGCCCTCGATCAGGCCGGCCGCGCGCAGCAGCTTGGAGAAGGCCTCGCGGTCGCCCAGGTCCGAGCCGTAGGCGTTGACGTTCTGGCCGAGCAGGGTCACCTCGATGACGCCCTCGTCCACCAGCGCCTCGATCTCGGCGAGGACGTCGCCGGGGCGGCGGTCCTCCTCCTTGCCGCGCAGCGCGGGGACGATGCAGAAGGTGCAGGTGTTGTTGCAGCCGACCGAGATGGCGACCCAGGCCGCGTACGCGGACTCGCGGCGGGTGGGCAGCGTGGAGGGGAAGGTCTCCAGCGACTCCAGGATCTCGACCTGGGCCTTGCGCTCGACCGCGGCCCGCTCCAGCAGCGCCGGCAGGTGCCCGATGTTGTGGGTGCCGAACACCACGTCGACCCAGGGGGCGCGCTTGACGATCGACTCGCGGTCCTTCTGGGCCAGGCAGCCGCCGACGGCGATCTGCATGCCCTGGTGTCGGCCCTTGACCGGCGCGAGCTGCCCGAGGTTGCCGTACAGCTTGTTGTCGGCGTTCTCGCGCACCGCACAGGTGTTGAACACGACCAGGTCCGGGTCGCCGTCCGGCCCGGCCTTGACGTAACCCGCGTCCTCCAGCAGGCCGGACAGCCGCTCGGAGTCGTGGACGTTCATCTGACAGCCGTGCGTGACGACCTTGTAGCTCTTCAATCCGCTCTCACCGCTCACCAGACCAGGGTACGGGCAGCCGCGAGCCGCCCATTCCCGGATCTTCGTCAAGGCGGCCCCGGAGCCTTCCGCGCGCAGATGCTCGGCGCGACCCCTCCCGTTCGGGGGGAGCGCCTGGCAGTATCCCTGCATGACCCCCACCGATCCGTCACGTCTCGGCGCCGCCGTCCGCCGCGCGGCCCGCAGCCCGCTGTGGCGGACGGTACTGGTGCTGGTGCTGCTGGTCGCCGGGCTGGGCGGCTGGTGGCTGTCGGCGGCCCGCTCGCCCGGGTACCCGCGCGGGGAGACCCGCTTCGCGACCGGCGTCCCGCGCGGGGTCTACGACCGGTACGGGCAGCTGCTGCAGAGCCACGTCTCGCAGACCATGCCGGGGGTGCGGCTGGCCCTGGACAGCTCCGAGGGCTCGGTGGACAACCTCACCCGGGTGATCAGCGGCCAGGACACCTTCGCCATCGCCACCGCCGACGCGGTCGCCGACTACCAGGGGCCGGGGAAGGGCAAGCTGCGGGCGATCGCCCGGCTGTACGACGACTACCTGCAGCTGGTCGTCCCGGCCGACTCCACGGTGCGCCGCGCCGCCGACCTCAAGGGCCTGCGGGTCGGCGTCGGCCTGCCGCAGTCCGGGGTGAACCTGGTGACCAGGCGGCTGCTGACCGCGGCCGGCCTGGACCCGGACCACGACATAACGCCGGTGCCGGGGGGCGTCAGCGACGGCTCCGACGAGCTGCGCGAGGGCAGGATCGACGCCTTCTTCTGGTCCGGCGGCCTGCCGACCAGCGCGCTCACCGACCTCTCCGACCACATGCGGATCCGGATCGTCCCGCTGGCCGACCTCTCCGAGGCGCTGCACAAGTCCGAGGGCGACGGCGTCGACGCCTACCGGGCGGCCACCATGCCCAAGGGCACCTACCCGAACGCCGAGCCCAAGGACGCCGTCGCCACCATGGCCGTGCCCAACCTGCTGGTCACCCGGGACGACGTGGACCCGGGGCTGATCGAGGGCATGACCCGAGCGGTGATCGACAGCCGGGACCAGATCGGCGCCCAGGTGCACGCCGCCCAGCTGGTCGACCTGCGCACCGCCGTCTACACCGACCCGCTCCCGCTGCACGAGGGCGCGGCGCGCTACTACCGCTCGGTGAAGCCCTAGCCGGCCGGACCGACTACGGCCGTTCCGGCCGCGGCACCGCCAGGGTCACCGCCAGCCCGGTCGGCTCGACCGGAGCGAAGCCGAGCGAGCCGCCGCCGGCCGTCAGCAGGGTGCGGGCGATGGACAGGCCCAGCCCGGAGCCGTCCACGTTCTGGTGCCGCGCGCTGCGCCAGAACCGGTCCCCGGCCCGGGACACCTCGTCCTCGGTGAGCCCGGGCCCGGCGTCGGTGACGGTCACCGCGACCTCGTCCCGGCGCACCGCGACCCGCAGCCGCACCTGGCTGCCGGCCGGGCCGAACTTGAGCGCGTTGTCCAGGACGGCGTCCAGCGCGGAGCCGAAGCCGATCGGGTCCGCCATGCCGATGGCCAGCGCCGGACCGTCCCAGCGCAGTTCGATGCCGCGCTGCTCGGCCACCGGCCGCCAGCCGTCCACCCGGGCGAGGGTCAGCTGGGCGAGGTCGGTCCGCTCGGGTTCGGGACGGGCGTGCTCGGCGGTGGCCAGGCCGAGCAGGTCGTCCAGCACCCGGGCCAGCCGGGTGCCCTCCTCCCGGACGCCGCTGACCTCCTCCTCGTGGCCCTCGGGCAGCTCCAGCCCGAGCACCTCGACCCGCAGCAGCAGCGCCGAGAGCGGGTTGCGCAGTTGGTGCGAGGCGTCCGCGACGAAGGCCTTCTGCTGGTCCATGGCGTGCACCACGTGGTCCGCCATCTCGTTGAACGACCGTGCCAGCCGCTGGAGTTCGGGCGGCCCGCCGCCGGGGGCGACCCGCGCGGCCATCTGCCCGGTGGCGATGTCGTGGGTGGCCCGGTCCAGGGTGCGCACCGGGCGCAGCACCCACTCGGTGAGCCGGACGGCCAGCAGCACGGCGACGGCCATCGCGGCCGCCTCGCCACCGGCCAGCACCAGCCACTTGTGCAGCACCCGGGCCCGCAGCGCCCCGGTCGGGGACTCGCTGAGCACCACCGCGACCACGTCGCCGTCGCGCACCACCGGGGCGGCGACGGTGATCGTCCGGTCCTCGGTCCACGGCCAGACCTGCGGGGGGTTGTGGCTGCGCCGCCCGTCGAGCGCCTCCTGGAAGGCCTGGGCGCCCCAGCCGACGGCGGGCACCCGCCAGTCGTGCGGCGCGACCGCGATCGGCATGCCGTCGCGCTGGAAGATGCCCAGCCGCACGCCGTACAGGTCGTAGTAGCGCTGGACCTCGGCGTCGATCGCGTGCCGTCGGCTGAGGTCGCCGGGGGCGGGCTCCGGATCGGCCTTGCGGGCGGAGTCCAGGGCGGCGGCGCCCGAGGTGGGCAGGTCCTGGGCGAAGCGGGCGGCGTCGTCGAGCCGGTCGACCACCACCCGGCTCTGCTCGGCCGCCGCGAACGCCGCCGCGAGCGGCAGCCCCAGGGCGGCCAGGACACAGAGCATGAGGGCGATCAGGATGCCGAGCAGGCGGGTGCGCACGTGCGGTCAGTGCTCCGCGGGGGCGGACGGGGCCTGGTCGGCCGCGGTGGTGGACGGGGAGTCGGGTATCAGGCGGTAGCCGACGCCGCGCACGGCCTCGACCAGGCCCGGCAGCGCGAGCTTGTTGCGCAGCGAGCCGATGTGCACCTCCAGGGTGCGGCCGTTGCCCTCCCAGCCGCTGCGCCAGACCTCGCTGAAGATCTGCTCGCGGCGGTAGACCACGCCGGGGCTCTGGGCGAGCAGCGCCAGCAGGTCGAACTCCTTGCGGGTGAGCGGCACGTCACGGCCGTCCACGCTGACCCGGCGGCGCTCCCGGTCGATCCGGATGCCGCGGGACTCCAGCGGGCCGCGCTGCTGCGGTACGGAGTCGGGCGCGGGCGCCGCCGCCGAGGACGGCTGGGCGCCGCGGCGGGCGACCGCGTGGATGCGGGCGAGCAGCTCGCCCATGTCGTACGGCTTGGTGACGTAGTCGTCGGCGCCGAGGTTGAGGCCGTGGATCCGGGAGCGGATGTCGGCGCGGGCGGTCACCATGATGACCGGCACCCCGCTGCCGGCCCGGATCCGGCTGCAGACCTCGAAGCCGTCACGGTCGGGCAGCCCGAGGTCGAGCAGCACGACGCGGTACGGCTCGTTGCCGTCCGGCACCAGGGCGTCCAGCGCCTCGTGCCCGCTGCGGGCGTGCCGCACCTGGAAGCCGTGCCGGCCGAGCACCGCGACCAGCGCCGCGGCCACGCGTTCGTCGTCCTCGACGAGCAGCAGTCGCATCCTGTTCTCCTCCTTCCCCCACGTGATCACCGGGCCGTTCACGCGGGGCCCGGTCCTGCGCAGTATGGGCCAGCAGGCGTCCGGGCGCCAGGTTCGACCGCGTACCGGGCTTGTGGGGGACGGCCGGTGGCGGTGCGGATTCCCGCTGTGACATGCCCCGTCGACACACTCGCGAACAGTACGTACGGATCGCGTGGCCGTTTCGTGATCCTCAAGTTCCGCTCAGATCGGCTGACGGGGCACCGTCAGCGCTCCTATGGTCACCCCACCGGGGGCTGCGGCTCCGCCGGTCGTGGCTCCCGGATTCGTACCACCTTTGCCGCTCAAGGGAGTTGGAACTCCAGGGCAGGCAGGAACCAACTCAGTTCGACACAAAGGGAGCAAGGCGCGATGACCGAGAAGCCGGTCGAGGACTCCACCCCCGCAGCCGCCCCGCTGGTCGTGCTGAGCAAGGTCAACAAGCACTACGGCGCGCTGCACGTGCTGCAGGACATCGACCTGGAGATCAGCCAGGGCGAGGTGGTGGTGCTGATCGGCCCGTCCGGGTCGGGCAAGTCCACGCTCTGCCGCACGATCAACCGGCTGGAGACCGTCGACTCCGGAACGATCACCCTGTCCGGCCGCCCGCTGCCCGCCGAGGGCCGGGAGCTGGCCCGGCTGCGCGCCGAGGTCGGCATGGTGTTCCAGTCCTTCAACCTGTTCGCGCACAAGACCGTGCTGGAGAACGTGGTCCTCGCCCAGGTCAAGGTGCGCAAGGTGGTCCGTTCGCACGCCGTGAAGACCGCCCGCGAACTGCTGGAGCGGGTCGGCGTCGGGGCGCAGGCGGACAAGTACCCGGCCCAGCTCTCCGGCGGCCAGCAGCAGCGCGTGGCGATCGCCCGGGCGCTGGCGATGAAGCCGAAGGTGATGCTCTTCGACGAGCCGACCTCGGCCCTCGACCCGGAGATGGTCAACGAGGTGCTGGAGGTCATGCGCCAACTGGCCGCCGACGGCATGACGATGGTCGTGGTCACCCACGAGATGGGCTTCGCCCGCTCCGCCGCCAACCGGGTGCTGTTCATGGCCGACGGGAAGATCGTCGAGCAGAACACCCCGGACGCCTTCTTCACCGCGCCGCGCTCCGACCGCGCCAAGGACTTCCTCTCGAAGATCCTGCACCACTGACCCTTCGAGACCACGCGGGGCCGCAGCCGGCGACGACGCCGGCCGGCCCTGCCCGTGCACGACTTCCAGACGCCAGAGCCCGGTTGACGCCGCGGCCCAGCCCCAGGAGAACACCCTCATGAGGACTTCCCGCACCCTCGCCGTGGCGCTCTGTGCCGTCGCGCTCACCGCCACCGCCGCCTGCGGCAAGGACGGCACGCCCGCCTCCTCCGCGAACTCGGCGAGCGCCGGCGGCGCCCCGGCGCTGCCGGCCTACACGGTCAAGACCGACGTCAAGGTCGACTCCCCGATCATCGCCGAGGCCAAGAAGCGCGGCCAGCTGATCATCGGCGCCAAGGCCGACCAGCCGAACCTCGGCTGGGAGGACGTCGCCAGCGGCGACCGCAGCGGCTTCGACATCGAGATCGCCAAGATGGTCGCCGCCGACCTCGGCTTCACCCCGCAGCAGATCAAGTGGCAGACCCTGGTCTCCTCGCAGCGCGAGCCGGCCATCGCCAAGGGCCAGATCGACTTCTACGTCGGCACCTACAGCATCAACGACGAGCGCAAGAAGACGGTCTCCTTCGCCGGCCCGTACTACATCGCCGGCCAGGACTTCCTGGTGAAGAGCGACAACACCTCGATCACCGGCCCGGAGAGCATCGGCGGCAAGAACGTCTGCACCGCCACCGGCTCGACCTCGATCCAGAACATCAAGCAGTACAACCCGAAGATCACCCAGTTCGACACCTACTCGGCCTGCGTCGAGAAGCTGATGTCGGGCGAGGTCGACGCGGTCACCACCGACGACGCGATCCTCAAGGGCTACGCCTCCAAGTACTCGCCCAAGCTCCGGGTGGTCGGCAAGCCCTTCACCAAGGAGAACTACGGCGTCGGCCTCAACAAGGACGACAAGGCGCTGCGCGACGCGATCAGCGACTCCCTCAAGGCCCACGAGGACAACGGCGACTGGAAGAAGGCCTACGACGCGACCCTGGGCGCGTCCGGCTCGGCCGCCCCGGCGATCCCGACCCTCGACCGCTACTGATCCGGCCGCCGTACCCGATCACCTACGCCGACCATCTGTTCTGACCATCTGTTCTGACCATCTGTGAGAGGAGGGCCGCCGGATGGGGTTCCTGTTCGAGCAGGACAACTTCGCGTTGTTCCGCGACGGCTTCCTGCAGACGATCGAGCTGAGCGCGCTCAGCGCCCTGCTCGCCCTGCTGCTGGGCACCCTGCTGGCGGCCTTCCGGGTCTCCCCGGTGCCGGTCCTGCGCGCCTTCGGCACCACCTGGGTGACGCTGTTCCGCAACACCCCGCTGACCCTGCTGTTCTTCGCCGTCACCTTCGGCCTGCCGCCGCTCGGCGTGCACTTCAGCCACCTCAGCTTCGCGGTGCTGGCGCTCGGCGGGTACACCGCCTCGTTCGTCTGCGAGGTGATCCGCTCCGGCATCAACACCGTGCCGCTCGGCCAGGTGGAGGCGGCCCGCAGCCTCGGCATGAACTTCTTCCAGACCCTCACCCTGGTCGTCCTGCCGCAGGCCACCCGCACCGTGCTGGCCCCGATGAGCAGCGTGTTCATCGCACTGCCGAGGAACTCGGCGATCGCCGGCGCGTTCAGCGTCGGCGAGCTGTACAGCGCCCAGCAGACCTTCTCCGAGCGCGGCTGCTCGATCTTCTCGATCTTCTTCTGGGTGGCCTGCGCCTACCTGCTGATCAGCGCGACGGTCGCCTCGTTCTTCCGCGTCCTGGAATCCCGACTGGCGGTGGCCCGATGAGCGAGCGGAGCGAGCACATCATCAAGAGGTGCGTACGGGCGAATGCCCCCGCGGAGCGCGGCGAGGTGGACGCATGAGTCTGTTCCAGCGCCAGGCCTCGGCCAGTGTCCTCTACGACACCCCCGGCCCCCGGGCCCGCACCCGCTACCGCGTCTTCGGCGTCCTCTCGCTGATCGGCATCGCGGGCCTGCTCTGGTACGTCGTCTCCGCGCTCGCCGACAACGGCCAGTTCGACGCCGACCTGTGGGACCCGTTCCAGTACACCTTCGTCCAGCAGATGATCGTGGACGGCCTGCTGGCCACCCTGAAGGCCTTCGGCCTGGCGGCGGCCTTCTCGCTCACCCTGGGCGCACTGCTGGCCGCCGGACAGCTGTCCGACCACCGGCCGGTCCGCTGGGTCTGCACCTCGGTCGTCCAGTTCTTCCGGGCGATGCCGCTGCTGATCCTGATCGTCGGGCTCTACTACGCGTTCTTCGCCAAGAACCCGATGTGGGCGCTGGTGCTCGGCCTCACCCTCTACAACGGCGCCGTCCAGGCCGAGATCATCCGCAGCGGCGTCAACGCGGTGCCGCGCGGCCAGGGTGAGGCGGCGTACGCCCTCGGGATGCGCAAGACCCAGGTGATGTCCGGCATCCTGGTCCCGCAGGCCGTCCGCTCGATGCTGCCGTCGATGATCGGCCAGCTGGTCGTCACCCTCAAGGACACCTCGCTGGGCTTCATCATCACCTACAACGAGCTGCTGTTCATGGGCAAGAAGATCGCCAGCCAGCCGATGAACGCCGCGGGCTTCCCCTACATCCCCGTGGTCCTGGTGATCGCGCCGATCTACATCGCCCTGTGCCTCCTGCTGACCGCGCTCGCGCGGTGGATCGAGGCACGCGGCCGTCGCGGCGCGAACCGGCGCACTTCACCTGCTGCTTGACGGACACCCAGGCGAACTGTTGCATTGCTCTTCGTGACACCTCCCGGGAGCATCCACGCGGCATATGCGGCAGCGGTAACCGACGCCGGCCCATGGGCCGGTTCGGGCCCGGAGGTTCCCGCATGGATCCGGTGATCGTGGTCGGGGCCGGACCGGTCGGTCTGGCCCTGGCCCTCGCGCTGGCCCGGCACGAGGTGCCGACCGTCGTCCTGGACGAGGGCTCCGGGCTCTGCCCGGAGGGCCCCCGCAGCGTCGTCCTCGGCCCCGACTCCACCGCCTTCCTGACCCGGATCGGCTACTCCCGCGCCGTCTCCGACTCGGCGCTGTGGGACTCCTTCGCCGTCTGGCGGCGCCGCCAGGAGGTGCTGCGGATCGACCTCACCGACTCCCCCGCCTTCCACCTCCCCCAGCACCGCCTCCAGCGCGGCCTGCGGGACGCCCTGACCGGCACCCCGCTGGTCCGGCTGGTCCCGCTGAACCGGGTCGTCGAGCTCGAACAGGACCGCGACGGGGTCAGCGTCCGCACCCACGGCACCCAGGACGGCTCCGCCACCTGGTGGCGCGGCAGCCACCTGGTCGGCTGCGACGGCGCCCGGTCCACCGTCCGCAAACTGCTGAAGATCCGCTTCCCCGGCCGCCCCGCCGTCGACCGAAACGCCATCGCCACCGTCCGGGTGGACCTGCCCTTCGACGGCGCCCGGCTGCACCGCGAACCCCCCTGGCGCGGCGACCGCGAAGCCTCCGCCCGTCCGCTGCCGGACGGCGTCTGGCGGCTCGACTGGCGCCTGCCCCCCGGCCGGCCCACCCCCACCGAACAGGTCGACCCGCACGCCACCTGGCCCGGCATCGTCACCGGCGACACCCTGCTCACCCGGGTCACCGCCACGCTCACCGGCTGGTGCGGCGAACTCCCCCGCTACGAACTGCTCGCCGCCGCCGACCACACCGCCCAGCAGCGCCTCGCCGCCCGCTTCCGCAGCGGCCGCTGCTTCCTGGCCGGCGACGCCGCCCACCTGCACGGCGCACTCGGCATGCAGAACCTCGCCGACGGCCTGCGCGACGCCGACAACCTCGCCTGGCGGCTCTCCCTCGCCTGGCACCTCCACTCCGGCGGCCCCCAGCCCGGCGGCTCGCTGCTGGACGGCTACGAGGCCGAGCGGCGCGGCGCGGTCGGCGCCCGGCTGCGCGCCGTCGACCAGTCCGT
>NZ_MECK01000188.1 GCF_014596465.1 Streptomyces sp. CBMA123
CCGGGGCGACCGGCCGCTCGGGGCGCAGGTCACCGCGCTGGCCGAGCGGGCCGGGCTGGCGCTGACCCCGGCCGAGCGGCCGGTCGTCGCGGCGGTGCCGGCCCAGGCCGTCGGGGACTCCTTCGGGCTCACCCCCCGTGAGCGGGACGTGCTCCGGTTGCTCGCGCGGGGCTGGACCAACCGGCAGATAGCCGAGGAGTTGTACATCTCTCCGAAGACCGCAAGCGTGCACGTCTCCAACATCCTGGGCAAGCTGGAGGTCGGCGGTCGCGGCGAGGCCGCCGCGCTGGCCCACCGGTTGCGGCTGTTCCCCGATGACCTGGCCCCCTCGGGTCGGTGAATCCGCAGGTCGCCGACCGTACCCGGACGGTCGGCGACGGCCCGTCCCGGGTGGGCGGGCGCCGTCGCGTGCTCCCGTGCGCGCCGCGTGAGCCCCTACCCGCGCGCCGCCGCCAACCGGGCCGATCGGTCGGATTCGGCTCCATTTCCCCGCCTTGTCGCCATTACTCTAAGTTGAGTGTGCGTGTCATTGAGTGACGGAATTGGTGTAGGGTCCCGAGCGGGAGCATCGGTGCGGTGCGGCGGCCGGAAGGCCGCCCGCCCCCTGGGTCGCCGTCCTGACGGGGCGCCAGGCCACCGCGTACGGCCGAGAGGTACGCGGCCGGTGGTCCGTGGCCGGGGCGCCAGGCCCCGGGCCGGAGGGGGAGAGGCAGAGTGAGCTCCACCGATACGGTGCTGCCCGAAGCCGGACGACCGGGCGCGCCGCCCGCCGACGCGTCCGTCGCCGACCCGCCCGGGCCCGTCCGGCGCGGCCCGCTGAGCCGGCTCCGGGGGAGCCGCACACTGCCCGGCCTCACCCTCGGCGCGCTCTGCCTGGCCTATGCGCTGGGCGCCGCCGCCGGCTGGGGATCCCACCAACTCGCCATCTTCATGGGCGACTTCGGGCTCGCCGCGGCGGCCCTCGCGGCCGCGCTGTCCTGCCTGGTGTACGGCTGCACGGTCGGCGGCCACGCCCGCCCGGCCTGGCTGCTGTTCGGTCTCTCCTCGTTCATGGTCGCCTTCGGCAACGGCACCTGGGGCTGGTACGAGCTGGTCGTGCGCACCCCGCTGCCGCAGGACTCGCTCGCCGTCTACGCCTTCCTGCTGTTCCCCCCGCTCGCCATCACCGGCGTGCTGGTGCTGGCCCAGCACCCGCGTTCGGCGGCCGGCTGGCTGTGCCTGCTGCTCGACGGCTGGCTGATCGCCGGCTCGCTGTTCACCCTCAGCTGGAGCCTGGCGCTCGGCCGGATCGCGGCCGGCGAGAGCGGCTCCCCGCTGCGGCTGGCCCTCAACCTGGCCTACCCGGTGCTGGACATCCTGCTGGTCAGCCTGGTGGTCGGGCTGCGCTTCGGTGGCCGGGACGGCAACCGGGCGGCGGTGCACACCGCGATGCTCGCGCTCGCCGTCACCGTGACCTGCGACGCCCTGTTCACCTCCCCGGAGCTGCGCAGTAGCTACCACTCCGGCGAACTGCTGGACGCCGGCTGGTTCTCCGGCAGTCTGCTGCTCGCCTGGGCGCCGTGGTCCCCGGGCCGGCGCCGTCCGCTGCGCGAGCACCCCTCGGCCGGTGGCCTGCCGCGCCGCCGGGTGGCCACCACCTTCAGCGCGCTCACCCCGTACGCGGCCGCCGCGGTGTGCACCGCCGGAATCCTCTACAACGCCCTCGGCGGGCGGCAGTTGGACCGCGTGGTGGCCGCGGCCGCGTGCACCGTCGGGCTGGCACTGATCCTCAGGCAGGGCGTGATGCTGCTCGACAACCTGTCGCTGGCCCAGGAACTCGCCCACAAGGAGGCGCACTTCCGCTCCCTGGTACAGGGCTCCAGTGACGTCATCATGATCGCCGGGGCCAACGGCGTGCTCTCGTACGTCTCCCCGGCGGCGCTCGGCGTCTACGGGCGGGACCCGGAGGAGCTGGTCGGCGGCAACCTGCTGGACCTCGTCCACCCCGAGGACGTGGGCCGGGTGCTCTCCGAGGTCCGCCGCTACCTCGCCCGGGTGCGGCTCGCCGCCCACCGCACCCCGGGCACCGTCGAGCCCTCGGCCCGGGTGGAGTGCCGGATCAGCTCCGGCGTCGGCGAGTGGCTGCACGTCGAGTCGACCGTCAGCCGGCACCGCGACGGGCTGCTGCTGAACAGCCGGGACGTCACCGAACGCGTGATGCTCCAGGCCCAGTTGCAGCACAACGCGTTCCACGACCCGCTCACCGACCTGCCCAACCGGGCGCTGTTCGCCCAGCGGCTGCGCGGCGCCCTCGGCACCCGCGGCCAGCAGGGCGGCACCGGCGCCGGCATCGCGGTGCTCTTCCTCGACCTGGACGGCTTCAAGGCGGTCAACGACACCGCCGGCCACCAGGTCGGCGACGAACTGCTGGTGCAGGCCGCCCGCCGGCTGCAGGGCGCCGTCCGCTGCGGGGACACCGTCGCCCGGTTCGGCGGCGACGAGTTCGCCGCGCTGGTCTGCGGCCCGCTCGGCCGGCTGCAGGTCCAGGAGCTGGCCGAGCGGCTGCGGGTCGCGCTGTCCGAGCCGTACTGGATCGGCGGCGTCGAACTCGGCGTCGCCGCCAGCATCGGCATCGCCTTCGGCACCCCGGAACGCGGCCCGGCCGCCGACCCCAGGGCCGCCGCCGACGAGCTGATGCGCAACGCCGACCTGGCGATGTACCGGGCCAAGTCCGAGGGCAAGGGCCGGGTGGTGCTGTACGCCCCCGCGATGCGGGCCGACCTGGAGCGCCGCACCGAACTGGAGGAGCGGCTGCGGGTGGCCGTCCGGGAGGGCGGATTCACCCTGCTCCACCAGCCCGTGGTGGACCTCGCCAGCGGCGCGATCACCGCCGTCGAGGCCCAGGTCCGGTGGCGCTCGGCGGGCGGACTGCTGCTCACCCCGGCCGAGTTCCTGCGCTCGGCCGAGCACGGCGACGCCGGCACCCGGTTCTCCCGCTGGCTGGTCCACGAGGCGGTCGCGGCCGCCGCCGGTCGGCGCGACCCGTCCGGCCGGGGCCGCGGCGCGCCGTCACCCGTCCCGGTGGCCGTCCGGCTCTCCGTCGAGCGGCTCTGCTCGCCCGGCCTGTACGAGACGGTGGCCGCGGCGCTGCGCGACAGCGGGCTGCCGGCCGGCGAGCTGATGATCGAGGTGGCCCGGATGGGCCCGGACCGGCTCGCCGACGAACTCGGCCGCCGGCTGGCCGCGCTGCGCAGACTCGGCGTCTCCACCTGGCTGGCCGGCTACGGCGCGGGCGGCGGCTCGCTCGGGGCGCTCGCCCGGCTGCCGCTGGACGGGCTCAAGCTGGACCGCACGCTGGTCCAGGACCTGGGCGAGTCCGGGCTCAGCCGCACCCTGGCCGGGCACGTCCTGCGGCTCGGCCGGGACCTCGGGATGGCCACCGCCGCCGAGGGGGTGGACCTGCCCCGGCAGGTCGCCGCGTTGCAGGAGCTGGGCTGCCGGCTGGCCCAGGGCTCGGCCTTCGCCCCGCCGCTGGACGAGACCCGGCTGCGCCGGGCGCTGGCCCGCCGCGGCTACCCGCCGCCCAAGCCGCTCGGCTCGCTCTCCGCCCGCCGCGCCTACCTGGCCGCGGACGCCCGTACGAGTGGCCGCCAGGACACCCCGGGAGGACGTGTCGTACCTCACCACGGGGCCTCCGACCTGCCCGAACACCGGGCCGTGGCCGGTCCGGGAGCCGGTCCGCATGGCGAGACGGTCATCCCACCTGCTTGACACGCCACCCCGGACGGGAGGATGGTCGTTGCCATGCGCACCCGAATTCTCGTACTTGGCGGGCGCGTCGGCTGAGTGGGCTCACACGCCCCGCTCGTGACAGACCGACGCGCCACCCCTCGCATGCCCTTGGGCACGAGGGGTTTTTTGTTGCACTGACGCTGTTCCATCCGCAAGACCCCTGGCCCCGACCGGCCCGAAGAGTCCGACGTGTCGGATCGAGCGGGACGATTGAGGCAGAGCCGGCGATCGGCCCGGACCGGGACCCCACCCTCGCACCACCGGGGCCCGCAGTACCGGACCGGCAAAACCCGAGAAGAGACAGGCAGATGACCGAGCACGCCGCATCCCCCCGCCGCGGGGACAACCCGGCCGCCCACGCTCCCGCTCCCCAGCACGTCGCCGAGACCATGACCGGAGCCCAGTCGCTCATCCGCTCGCTCGAGGCCGTGGGCGCGGACACCGTCTTCGGCATCCCGGGCGGGGCCATCCTTCCCGCGTACGACCCGCTGATGGACTCGGTCAAGGTGCGCCACATCCTGGTCCGGCACGAGCAGGGCGCCGGCCACGCCGCCACCGGCTACGCCCAGGCCACCGGCAAGGTCGGGGTCTGCATGGCCACCTCCGGCCCCGGCGCCACCAACCTGGTCACCCCGATCGCCGACGCCTACATGGACTCGGTGCCGCTCGTCGCGATCACCGGCCAGGTCTCCTCCAAGGCGATCGGCACCGACGCCTTCCAGGAGGCGGACATCTGCGGCATCACGATGCCGATCACCAAGCACAACTACCTGGTCACCGACCCGGCCGAGATCCCCCGGGTGATCGCCGAGGCCTTCCACATCGCCGCCACCGGCCGCCCGGGCCCCGTCCTGGTGGACATCGCCAAGGACGCCCTGCAGGCCACCACCACCTTCCGGTGGCCGGTCGAGACCGCGCTGCCGGGCTACCGCCCGGTCACCAAGCCGCACGCCAAGCAGATCCGCGAGGCCGCGAAGATGCTGGTCGCCAGCAAGCGCCCGGTGCTCTACGTCGGCGGCGGCGTGCTCAAGGCGCGGGCCACCACCGAGCTGCGGATCCTCGCCGAGCTGACCGGCGCCCCGGTCGTCACCACCCTGATGGCGCTCGGCGCCTTCCCGGACAGCCACCCCCAGCACCTGGGCATGCCCGGGATGCACGGCTCCGTCCCGGCCGTCACCGCGCTGCAGAAGTCGGACCTGCTGTTCACCCTCGGCGCCCGCTTCGACGACCGGGTCACCGGCAGGCTGGACAGCTTCGCCCCGTACGCCAAGATCGTGCACGCGGACATCGACCCGGCCGAGATCGGCAAGAACCGCCCGGCGGACGTGCCGATCGTCGGAGACGCCCGCGAGGTGCTGGCCGACCTGATCGTCGCCGTCCAGGCCGAGTTCGACGCCGGCCACAAGGGTGACTACACGGAGTGGTGGCAGAAGCTCGACGAGTGGAAGAAGACCTACCCGCTGGGCTTCGAGCCGGCCCCGAACGGCCAGCTCTCCCCGCAACAGGTCATCGAGCGGATCGGCCGGCTCGTCGGCCCGGAGGCGATCTACGCGGCGGGCGTCGGCCAGCACCAGATGTGGAGCTCGCAGTACATCCGCTTCGAGAAGCCCGGCACCTGGCTCAACTCCGGTGGCGCCGGCACCATGGGCTACGCCGTCCCGGCGGCGATGGGCGCCAAGGCGGGCCGGCCGGAGTCGGTGGTCTGGGCCATCGACGGCGACGGCTGCTTCCAGATGACCAACCAGGAGCTGGTCACCTGCGCCCTGAACGACATCCCGATCAAGGTCGCGGTCATCAACAACGGCTCGCTGGGCATGGTCCGGCAGTGGCAGACGCTGTTCTACAACCAGCGCTACTCCAACACCGTGCTGCACTCCGGCCCCGAGCACGACGGCATCGCGCCGCCGGCCCAGGGCACCCGGATCCCCGACTTCGTCAAGCTGTCCGAGGCGATGGGCTGCGTCGGCCTGCGCTGCGAGCGCCCCGAGGACCTGGACGCGGTCATCGAGCAGGCGATGGCGATCAACGACCGCCCGGTGGTCATCGACTTCATCGTCCACCAGGACGCGATGGTGTGGCCCATGGTCGCGGCCGGCACCAGCAACGACGAGATCCAGTTCGCCAAGGGCGTCCGGCCCGACTTCGGCGACGACCTCGACTGACCGCCTCCCTGGCCCGCCCGTCGCCCACCGCCACCCTTCTCGGGGCCGGCTGCGCCGGACCCCCTCCTGTGCGACTGAGGAACCACATGTCCAAGCACACCCTCTCCGTCCTGGTCGAGAACAAGCCCGGCGTGCTCGCCCGCATCGCCGCGCTGTTCTCCCGTCGGGGCTTCAACATCGACTCCCTCGCCGTCGGCCCGACCGAGCATCCGGACGTGTCCCGGATGACGATCGTGGTCAACGTCGAGGACCTCCCGCTGGAACAGGTCACCAAGCAGCTCAACAAGCTCGTGAACGTGATAAAGATCGTCGAACTCGACCAGTCCGCTGCGATCCAGCGGGAACTGGTCCTGGTGAAGGTCCGCGCCGACAACGAGACCCGGTCGCAGATCGTCGAGATCGTCCAGCTGTTCCGTGCCAAGACCGTCGACGTGTCGCCGGAAGCGGTGACCATCGAGGCCACCGGCAGCTCGGACAAGCTGGAGGCCATGCTCCGGATGCTGGAGCCTTACGGCATCAAGGAGTTGGTCCAGTCCGGCCTGGTCGCCATCGGCCGCGGCGCGCGTTCCATCACGGACCGCTCGCTGCGCGCCCTCGACCGCAGCGCCTGACCGAGCGCTGTCTCGCCCTCCCGTCGCCCACCACCGCCCGTTCCACGGCGCGCTGGCGCGCGGCACCTTCCGAAGTACAACGACCGCACCCCGCCGGGACGGAATACGGTGAATACCGCACACCCGGCAACCATCACGCAAGGAGATGTGCCCCCGTGGCCGAGCTGTTCTACGAAGACGACGCCGACCTGTCCATCATCCAGGGCCGCAAGGTCGCGGTCATCGGCTACGGCAGCCAGGGCCACGCCCACGCGCTGTCCCTGCGCGACTCCGGCGCCGACGTCCGGGTCGGCCTGAAGCCGGAGTCCACGTCCCGCGCCAAGGCCGAGGAGGCCGGCCTGCGCGTGGTCACCCCGGCCGAGGCCGCCGCCGAGGCCGACGTCATCATGATCCTGGTGCCGGACCCGATCCAGGCCGACGTCTACGAGGCGGACATCGCCCCGCACCTGAAGGCCGGCGACGCCCTGTTCTTCGGCCACGGCCTGAACATCCGCTTCGGCTTCATCAAGCCCCCGGCGGACGTCGACGTCTGCATGGTCGCCCCGAAGGGCCCGGGCCACCTGGTCCGCCGCCAGTACGAGGAGGGCCGCGGCGTCCCCGCGATCGTCGCGGTCGAGCAGGACGCCTCGGGCAACGCCTTCGCCCTGGCGCTGTCGTACGCCAAGGGCCTGGGCGCCACCAAGGCCGGCGTCATCAAGACCACCTTCACCGAGGAGACCGAGACCGACCTGTTCGGTGAGCAGGCCGTCCTCTGCGGTGGCACCGCCGCCCTGGTGAAGGCCGGGTTCGAGACCCTGGTCGAGGCCGGCTACCAGCCGGAGATCGCCTACTTCGAGTGCCTGCACGAGCTGAAGCTGATCGTCGACCTGATGTACGAGGGCGGCCTGGAGAAGATGCGCTGGTCGGTCTCCGAGACCGCCGAGTGGGGCGACTACGTCACCGGCCCGCGCATCATCACCGCCGACACCAAGGCCGAGATGAAGAAGGTCCTGGCCGAGATCCAGGACGGCACCTTCGCCAACACCTGGATCGCCGAGTACAAGGCGGGCCTGCCCAAGTACAACGAGTACAAGAAGGCCGACGAGGACCACCTGCTGGAGACCACCGGCAAGAAGCTGCGCTCGCTGATGAGCTGGGTCAACGACAAGGCCTGAGGCTTTTCGCCCCATTTCGGTTCGTAACTCCCTTGTACAAGTAGGCTGCTCCCGTCCGGGTGATTTCGCCGGACGGGAGCAGCCTGGTACCCGGCCCGTCGATACACTTCCGAACACTTCCGAGTGCGCGTCAGGCCCACAGCGTCGTGCGTCTACCTACGCGGCATGCCACCTTCCCCGCCCTCGCACGCCACCTACGTGCCGTGGGGAACCGGACAGTTAAGGACCCACTGTCGTGAGCACTGCTACAACTGTGAAAACTGGCGTGGTACTGATCGCCGAAGAGCTGTCGCCCGCCACCGTCGACGCCCTCGGCCCCGACTTCGAGATCCGCCACTGCAACGGCGCCGACCGCACCGAGCTGCTCACCGCGATCGCCGACGTGGACGCGATCCTGATCCGCTCCGCCACCAAGGTCGACGCCGAGGCGCTGGCCGCCGCCCGCCGGCTCAAGGTGGTCGCCCGGGCCGGCGTGGGCCTGGACAACGTGGACGTGGCCGCCGCCACCAAGGCCGGCGTGATGGTCGTCAACGCGCCGACCTCCAACATCGTCACCGCCGCCGAACTCGCCTGCGGCCTGCTGATCTCCGTCGCCCGCAACATCGCTCCCGCCAACTCGGCGCTCAAGCAGGGCGAGTGGAAGCGCAACAAGTACACCGGCGTCGAGCTGAGCGAGAAGACCCTCGGAGTGGTCGGCCTCGGCCGGATCGGCGTCCTGGTCGCCCAGCGGATGTCCGCGTTCGGGATGAAGATCGTCGCGTACGACCCCTACATCCAGGCCGCCCGCGCCGCGCAGATGGGCGTCAAGCTGGTCTCGCTGGAGGAGCTGCTGGAGGTCTCGGACTTCATCACCGTCCACCTCCCCAAGACCCCCGAGACCATCGGCCTGATCGGCGACGAGGCGCTGCACAAGGTCAAGCCGAGCGTGCGCATCGTCAACGCCGCCCGCGGCGGCATCGTGGACGAGGAGGCGCTCGCCAGCGCCCTGCGCGAGGGCCGGGTGGCCGGCGCGGGCCTGGACGTGTACGCCAAGGAGCCGTGCACCGACTCCCCGCTGTTCGCCTTCGACAACGTGGTCGCCACCCCGCACCTGGGCGCCTCCACCGACGAGGCGCAGGAGAAGGCCGGCATCGCGGTCGCCAAGTCGGTGCGCCTGGCGCTGGCCGGCGAGCTGGTGCCGGACGCCGTCAACGTCCAGGGCGGCGTGATCGCCGAGGACGTGCGCCCGGGTCTGCCGCTGGCCGAGAAGCTCGGCCGGATCTTCACCGCGCTGGCCGGCGAGGTGGCCGTCCGCCTGGACGTCGAGGTCCGCGGCGAGATCACCCAGCACGACGTGAAGGTGCTCGAACTGTCCGCGCTGAAGGGCGTGTTCGAGGATGTGGTGGCGGAGACGGTGTCCTACGTCAACGCCCCGCTGTTCGCCCAGGAGCGGGGCGTCGAGGTCCGGCTGACCACTTCCAGCGAGAGCGCCGAGCACCGCAACGTGATCACCGTGCGCGGCACGCTGGCGACCGGCGAGGAGATCGCCATCTCCGGCACGCTGGCCGGCCCGAAGCAGACCCAGAAGATCGTCGGCGTGGACACCTTCGACGTCGACGTGGCGCTCACCGACCACATGGCCTTCTTCAAGTACGAGGACCGCCCCGGCGTGGTCGGCGTGCTCGGCCGCCACCTCGGCGACGCCGGCATCAACATCGCGGGCATGCAGGTCGCCCGGGACGGCGGCACCGCCCTCGCCTCCATCACCGTGGACAGCGAGATCCCGCAGGACGTGCTGACGGCGATCGCCGCCGAGATCGGCGCCCGCTTCGCGCGCTCGGTCGACCTGGGCTGAGTTCCAGCGCCCTGACCAGGGCCCGGACCGCCGTTTGCCCGGTGGTCCGGGCCCTGCTGCGTCCGCCCCGGTGGCCCCCGTCTCAGATACTAGGAAATCCGAGTATTCGTGCAGACACGGCCGGGGCGGGGTCGTACCGTGGAAGGGCCATACGGTGTGCCGCCCCTGTAGCCAGGGCGCGCGGCCCGTGTGCGCGTGCGCCCCCACGGGCAGGCGATCCCTGCTCCCGCGCGTACCCATCTCCCCTCCCGCGCCGCTCTGCGGCGCCGCTTCCAAGGAGCCCGGTATGCCCACCACTGCCGACCGCCACGCCACTTCCGCCCCCGCCGCCACCCCCGTCCGCGCCCCGCGCCGCCGCCGGGCGACCGAGCGGAACCCTTTCGCCGCCGCCGCGCTGCAGCGCTCGCTGGACCGCCGGGACAACGGCGGCGCCACCGGTCACCACTGAGCGGTCACCACTGAGCCGGCCGCGCAGGGCGGCGCCGACGGCGGCGTTCATCGGCCTACTGAGCCGATCGGGTTGACGCGACGTCACTCCAAGGAGTGCAACTGACGGCCATCCGGGGGAAGTCGCTCGTGCGCGGTGCGCGATCATCCTAATTTGGGGCCCCCGGAAGGGTGATCGACGTCCGCGCGGGCGGGCGTCAGCGACCTCCTCGGTATGCGGATCATTCTCCCCTTGCCGGGGAGAGGGTCCCTCGTGCGCCTGCCACCCGTCCGCCGGCCGATCGCCCGGATCGGTCTCACCCTGACCCTGCTGCTCGGAACCGCGGTGCTCGCCGCGGCCCCGGCGTCCGGCGGTCCACCGACCGCGGGCCCGCCGTCCGGGCGCCAGGCCTCCGTCCTGCTCGAACTCGACACCGAGGCGGCCGGCCCCGCCTGGCGGCGCGCCGCCGAGGGCGCGC
>NZ_MECK01000189.1 GCF_014596465.1 Streptomyces sp. CBMA123
AACTCGCCCTGGGGGAAGGTGACACTGACGTTGTCCAGGGCGACGACCCGGGTTTCCCCCTCCCCGTAGACCTTGTTGAGGCCGGTGGCGCGGGCGGCCGCCAGGCCGGTACGGACGGCGGTTGCGGTCGACGTGGTCACGGGGGTGCTCCTTGCTGGTCCGCGGATTCGTACCTCCATGCTCGGCGACGTGATCATGGTTCTGCGTCGCTCCGTCGAACGGTTGGTCCGACCACCGCTGGGCGTACGGGAGAGCGGGACCCTCCTCCTGCGGTATGACGGGAACCCTGAGGGTGACGCGGTGGCCGGAATCACCGTGCTTCGTGGCCGAATCCCGAACAGTTCGTCAGATGGCAAGGAAACATGACAACTTCCCGGGCTGGGAACATGCGAAAGGGTGATCCGGGCGACTACTCTCAGGGGTGGTTCGCAGGACGCCCGGATGGTGGAACGCAGACACGGGCAGCTTAAAACTGCTTGGCCGCGAGGCCGTGCCGGTTCGAGTCCGGCTCCGGGCACCGCAAACGACCGGCGGGGGCGCCACCGGCGTCCCCGCCGGGAGTCGTTCACCGGATCCTCCTCGCGGCGTATCCCGGAATTTTTGCCAAGCCATTACCCTGGTACGTGGGCGGTGCAGTGCCGCCACGGAGGGAATGAGCAATGAGAAGCAGCAACCCGGTCTTCTCGCGGGAGGGGTCCTTCACCCGCGAGCCCGGTTACGCGGGGTTCGGCACCACCTCGCAGGCCGGGGGCCCGCAGGGCAACCCCTACGCGGGCACCCCCTACGCCCAGCCGCAGGGGCAGGGCCCGCTGACGGACGAGCAGCTCTACCAGATGTACAACGGGCCGTCGGCCGGCCCGGCGGCCACCGGGCGGATGACGCTCGACGACGTGGTCGCCCGCACCGCCATGACGCTGCTGACCCTGGTCGCCGCCGGCGCGGTGGCCTGGTTCACGCTGCCGTTCGAGAACTTCGGCTTCGCCATCGCCGCCAGCCTGGTGGCCATGGTGGTCGGCCTGGTCGTCTCGTTCAAGCGCGACGCCAGCCCGGCGCTGGTCCTGACCTACGCGGCCCTCCAGGGCTTCGCGATGGGCGCCGTCTCGCACGCCGCCAACACCATGCTGAACGGCATCGTGATCCAGGCGGTGCTGGGCACGGCGGCGGTCTTCGCGGCGATGCTGTTCGCCTACAAGAGCGGCCGGATCCGGGTCACCGCGCGCTACCAGCGGATCGGCATCGCGATCGCCCTGGGCTTCGTGCTGCTGATGCTGGTCAACGTGGTCGCGATGGCCTTCGGCGCCGACATGGGCCTGCGCTCCGGCCCGCTGGGCATCGTGGTCGGCCTGATCGGCATCGGTCTGGGCGCCTTCTTCCTGTCGCTGGACTTCGCGGCGATCGAGGAGGCCATCGCCCAGGGCGCCCCGCAGCGCGAGTCCTGGCGGGCCGCCTTCGGGCTCACCCTGTCGCTGGTCTGGATCTACATGGAGATGCTGCGCCTGATCGCGATCCTGCGCGGCGACGACTGACGCACCCCTGGCGTCGTCGCCACCCACTGCCGCCGGGCCCCGGAGCACTTCGCTCCGGGGCCCGGCGGCATTTGGTTAGGCTCCTCTGCATGCATGACGTACAGCCCCTGGTCGAAGCCGTCGACGAACTGGCGGATCGTTTCCGCTCGCTGCCGCAGAGCAAGCTGCTGGGCCCGGTGCCCGGGCACGCCTCGCGGGCGGCGGCCGTGCTGGTGCTGGCCCGGCGGCTGGCCGCGTGGTCGCTGGCGGCGGAGGGCGGGCCGGAGCGGGAGTTCCCGGACGCCGGGGCCTTCGCGGCGGGGGACCAGCTGGCCGTCGCCGGGCACGACCTGGCGGCCGCGCTCGCCGTGCTGCCCGAGGGGGCCGAAGTGGCGTTGCCGGACGGCCCGGTGGCGGTGGGCGAGGTGCTGGCCGGGGCGGTGGCCGCGGTGCGGGAGACAGCCGGGCGCTGCGCCTGAGACCGTCCCGAGCCGGACGTGCCGGAGGCCGGCCGGGTCGGTAACCCCTCGACCCGGCCGGCCTCCGGTCCCGCCGCGTGGGCGAGACGGCGTCAGATGCTGGCGACCACCCGGTCGGCGAGCACGTAGACGGCTTCCTCGTCGGTGGAGAAGGTCAGCGAGTACGAGCCGGAGAAGCGCGAGCCGCCGAGCAGTCGGACGTGCTCACCGGCACGGACCGCGTCGATCAGCCGGTACGCGGCCTCCCGGTCGCCCGGGGACACGCAGAGCGTGGTGCCGTCGGCGAAGGCGTACACGTCCAGGGTGCCCAGCGGGCCCGGGCGGACGTCGACCAGGGCGACGGCCTCCTCGGCGAGGGCGGCGAGCCGGGTGTCGGTCCACTCGCGGGACGGGGCCTGGCTCGGCACGAAGTCGGGGTGCGAGGGGTGGCGGCGCGGGTCGGGCGCGGCGACCGGGGCCTCCTCCACGGCCGGCTCGATGTCCAGCAGCCCGGCCTCCAGGCCGGTGGCCAGCAGGTCGGCCTCGCGGCGGGCCCGGGCGTCCCCGGCGGTCTCGGCGACCGGGTTGCCGGGGCGCAGCGGGGCGCCGCCGTCGGTGCCGGGCTCGGACGGGCCGGTGCCGCCCTCGATGATCAGGTCCTCCAGCGCGGAGCGCAGCGCCTCGCCGAACTCCGGGTCCATCGTCCCGGCGTTGTCGGCGGCGTCCTGCGGGCCGGTGGGGCGGGGGAAGAACAGCGGCCACTCGTCGGTGCCGGTGAACGCCCCGGAGAACGGGGAGTCGAACAGCGGCGCGTCCTCGGCCGCGCGCGCCTCCTGCTCGGCCCAGAAGGCCCGGGCCTCGGTGATCTCCCGCTCGCGGTCGGCGGCGAGCGCCTCGGCGACGGCCCGGCGTATGGACGCCTCGTTCACCGGTGCGGGCCCGGCCTGGGCCGCCGAGGCCTGGGCGTCCATACGCCGGGAGAGCCCCCGGAGGCGGAGCAGCACGGCGATCGACACGGTGATCAGGATCAGCAGCAGGATGGTGTAGACGGCGCTCACGGAACGTACTCCTAGCGAGGAGCGGAACGGGGTTACGTGTCCACACTGCCCCATGCGGGGCTGTTACCGCAGTGGCGAATGTCTAATTCGTCCGGGACTTTCGCTCTTGTCCCCAAATTGTTAGGTAACACCGTTCTACGCAGTGGAGTTGATCCGCTCCGCAGTGTCGATTTCCGGACCGGGAACGACGGAAGAGAGGGCCGGATCGACCTCGCGGTGTGATCCGGCCCTCAATTACGCTGCGTCACTCCAAATGGGTGGTCCAGACCCTTCGGAGCGGCGGGCGGGTCAGCTGAGGCGCTCGATGACCATCGCCATGCCCTGGCCGCCGCCGACGCACATGGTCTCCAGACCGAACTGCTTGTCGTGCCACTGCAGGGAGTTGATCAGCGTGGTGGTGATCCGGGCGCCGGTCATGCCGAAGGGGTGGCCGACCGCGATGCCGCCGCCGTTGACGTTCAGCTTGTCCAGGTCGATGCCGAGGTCGCGGTAGGACGGGATGACCTGGGCCGCGAAGGCCTCGTTGATCTCGACCAGGTCGATGTCGTCGATGGTCAGGCCGGCCCGCCGGAGCGCCTGCTTGGAGGCCTCGACCGGCCCGTAGCCCATGATCTCGGGGGAGAGGGCGCTGACGCCGGTGGAGACCACCCGGGCGAGCGGGGTGATGCCCAGCTCGCGGGCCTTGGTGTCGGACATGACGACCAGCGCGGCGGCGCCGTCGTTCAGCGGGCAGCAGTTGCCGGCGGTGACGGTGCCGTCCGGGCGGAAGACCGGCTTCAGGCCGGACACGCCCTCCAGGGTCACGCCGGCGCGCGGGCCGTCGTCGGTGCTCACCACGGTGCCGTCCGGCAGCGTGACCGGGGTGATCTCGCGCTCCCAGAAGCCGGCCTTGATGGCGGCCTCGGCGAGGTTCTGCGAGCGGACGCCGAACTCGTCCTGCTCGGCGCGGGTGATGCCCTTGAGCGCGGCCAGGTTCTCGGCGGTCTGGCCCATCGCGATGTAGGCGTCCGGCACCAGGCCGTCCTCGCGCGGGTCGTGCCACTCGCCGCCGCCCTCCTCGGCGCGCTTGGCGGTGCGGGCCTGGGCCTCGTCGAAGATCGGGTTCATGGTGCCCGGCATGCCGTCGGAGGTGCCCTTGATGCTGCGCGAGACGGTCTCGACGCCGGCCGAGATGAAGACGTCGCCCTCGCCGGCCTTGATCGCGTGCAGTGCCATCCGCGTGGTCTGCAGCGAGGAGGAGCAGTAGCGGGTGATGGTCGCGCCGGGCAGGTAGTCCATGCCCATCTGCACGGCCACGATGCGGGCCAGGTTGTGGCCCTGCTCGCCGCCCGGCAGGCCGCAGCCGAGCATCAGGTCGTCGATCTGGCGCGGGTCGAGCTGCGGCACCTTGGCCAGGGCGGCCTGGATGATGTGGGCGGTCAGGTCGTCCGGGCGGACGTCCTTGAGCGAGCCCTTGAACGCCCGGCCGATCGGCGAACGGGTGGCGCTGACGATGACGGCTTCGGGCATTGCGAGGCTCCTCGTTGAGTGACGGCGGACTGGCGGTCCGGGAGGAAAGCTACCGCTTGGTAGCTCAAGCGTCACCGGCGCCGGCGTGTGAGCTGGCCGACGTGTCCCCCGGGCCGGCCCCCGCCTCCCGGGCCGCCTCCGGGCCGACCCGCAGCCGGTGGCGCAGCAGCGCCCAGCGCCGGCCCGGGCCCTCCGCGTCCACGGCGGCCACCTCGGTGCCCGCCCGCCCCGCCGCCTCGGCGGCGGCCACCGCGACCGGCAGCACCGTCTCGCCCGGGACGGCGGAGCCCGGGCGCTCCTCCTCCGGCCACAGGCCCAGCGTGGCGCAGACCGAGGGAAGCACGGCCATCGCGGCGGTGGCGTAGCCCTGGGCGGAGGGGTGGTAGCGGTCGGCGGCGAACATCTCCGGGCGGGCGGCGAACTCCGGGCCCAGCAGCGAGCCCAGCGAGACGGTGCGCCCGCCCGCCTCCACCACCGCGATGGTCTGCGCGGCGGCCAGCTGGCGGCTCAGCCGCCGGGCCACCCAGCGCAGCGGCGGGCGCACCGGCTTGATCGTCCCGAGGTCCGGGCAGGTGCCCACCACCACCTCGCAGCCGTTGGCGCGCAGGGCGGCGACGGCCTCGCCGAGCTGGCGGACGGCGAGCTGGGCGGGGCTGTGCCGGGTCACGTCATTGGCCCCGATCATGATCACGGCGACGTCCGGGCGCTGCCGCAGGGCCTGCTCCAGCTGGCCGGAGAGATCGGCGGAGCGGCCGCCGGAGCGGGCCACGTTGACCAGCCGCACCGGGCGCTCGGCCACCGAGGCCAGGCCGGCCGCCAGCAGCGCGCCCGGGGTCTCGCGGGCGCGGGCCACGCCGAGGCCGGCGCCGGTGGAGTCGCCGAGGACGGCCAGCACGAGCGGTGCCCGCGGGGGTGCGCAGTGGTCGGCGAAGGCCTCGCCGTAGACGCCGTCGGCCTTGGGCGGGAGGGTCTCCAGGACGCCGATGGCCTGGATGGCGAGCTTGCTCTCGGTCAGCAGCACGCCGACCAGGCCCACACCGAGCAGGCCGAGCCCGCCACCGCCGTACGCCGCCGCGGTGGCGATCCGGCGGGCCACCCGGGCCCGCGAGTCCTGTACCCCTGGCATCCGGTGCCCCCTTCGCGTCCTGGCACCGCCCCCTCCGGGGCCGTGGCCATGCCTGCACAGCGCTCTTACCCGCGCGGAGGGCGGGAGTACCGGGGGTGCCGGTGGCGGTGGGCCATTGGGGGAGCGGGGCGGTCGTGCGGGAAGGGAGAGCCGGGGCGGGTGCCACGCCCTAGGCTTGCCGTACCGAATGCACTCGCATGCCCATAGACCGGGAGGACCCCCGTGCGGTACCACAACTCGATCATCGACCTGGTCGGCAACACGCCGCTGGTCAAGCTGAACAAGGTCACCGAGGGCATCACCGCGACAGTGCTGGCGAAGGTCGAGTACTTCAACCCCGGCGGTTCGGTGAAGGACCGCATCGCGATGCGCATGATCGAGGCCGCCGAGGCCTCGGGCGCCCTCAAGCCGGGCGGCACGATCGTGGAGCCGACCTCCGGCAACACCGGTGTCGGCCTGGCGATCGTGGCCCAGCAGAAGGGCTACAAGTGCATCTTCGTCTGTCCCGACAAGGTGTCCACTGACAAGATCAACACCCTGCGCGCGTACGGCGCCGAGGTGGTCGTCTGCCCGACCGCCGTCGCCCCGGAGCACCCGGACTCCTACTACAACGTCTCCGACCGCCTCGTCCGCGAGACCCCGAACGCCTGGAAGCCGGACCAGTACTCCAACCCGGACAACCCGGCCTCGCACTACCACTCCACCGGTCCGGAGCTGTGGGAGCAGACCGACGGGAAGATCACCCACTTCGTGGCCGGCGTCGGCACCGGCGGCACCATCTCCGGCACCGGCAACTACCTGAAGGAGGTCTCCGGCGGCAAGGTCAAGGTCGTCGGCGCCGACCCGGAGGGCTCGGTCTACTCGGGCGGCACCGGCCGTCCGTACCTGGTCGAGGGCGTCGGTGAGGACTTCTGGCCGACCGCCTACGACAGCAACGTCGCGGACCAGATCGTCGCGGTCTCCGACAAGGACTCGTTCCAGATGACCCGCCGCCTGGCCAAGGAGGAGGGCCTGCTGGTCGGCGGCTCCTGCGGGATGGCCGTGGTGGCCGCGCTGGAGGTCGCCCGCGAGCTCGGGCCGGACGACGTCGTCGTGGTGCTGCTGCCGGACGGCGGCCGCGGCTACCTGTCGAAGATCTTCAACGACGACTGGATGGCCGACTACGGCTTCCTGCCCTCGGCCACCGACGAGGCCCACATCGGCGAGGTGCTGGCCCGCAAGGAGAGCATCGAGCAGGGCGGCGTCCCGCAGTTCGTCCACATGCACCCGAACGAGACCGTCGCCGAGGCGGTCCGGGTGCTGCGCGAGTACGGCGTCTCGCAGATGCCGGTGGTCTCCCCGGGCGCCGGGCACCCCGACATCATGGCCGGCGAGGTGATCGGCTCGGTGGTGGAGAAGCTGCTGCTGGAGGGCATCTTCGCCAAGGAGATCGAGCTGTCCGACACGCTGGACAAGGTGATGTCCAAGCCGCTGCCGGTGGTCGGCTCGGGCGAGACCGTCACCAACCTGATGACCGTGCTGGAGAAGGCCGACGCGGCGGTCGTGCTGGTGGAGGGCAAGCCGCAGGGCATCGTCACCCGCCAGGACCTGCTGGGCTTCCTGACCGGCCGCGCGGCGCACTGACGCCCGGCCGCCGACGGCGCTGACGCCGGTTCGCCGGTGACGGCGCTGACGCCCGCTCACCACCGCTCGCCCGTGGCCGGATCCGGAGGATCCGCCCACGGGCGAAGTGGTACACCGGCGTCACCTGCCCGCAGCACGTGGTTAACAACGCTCCGGCATCGTGGTGGTCAACGGCAAGACGCCGAGCGAGACGGCAGCGGACCACCGGGAGCGGCTCCCCGGCGGGCGAGGCCGGCTCCGGACACGTCGGACGGTCCTGACCCGGCCGCCGTGTCCGCCCTCCCCGACCGGTATCGGAGGGAGGGGCCTCCGCGGGAGGCGCCGTCGTCCCGCCCCTGTCCGGCTGCGGCCGGTCGACAGGGTGTGGTGGCTCCCGCGGGCGAACACCGCGCCGTACGGCGCGGCTCCGCGGCTCCCGGGTGGGGGAGCCGAGCCGGAGAGCGGTGGGGCCGGTCCTGTTCCACGGGACCGGCCCTTTCCGTGCGCCCGGGTGCCCCCGGCGTTCCCGTACGCCCTGGGGCCCCGGCGCTCCCGTGCGCACCGGCGGGCCTTCGTTCCCGTACGCTCGCTGGCATGACCAGCACTGAAACGACCGACGCCCCGCGCTACGTCAAGCTCAAGATCGAGCTCATCGCGGAGATCACCGACGAGGGCGCGCTCAAGGCGGCGGCCCTGCAGCAGGTCGCCGGGGACGAGTACCTCGACGACGAGGAGCGGGCCCAGTCCGTCGACGCCATCGAGGTGGACCCGTCGGGTTCGCTCGCCCACTTCATCGACCCGGTCGCGCTGCTCGGCGATGTCCCGGGCGTGGAGCTGGCCTCGGCGACCTGGGAGTCGGCGCAGACCGAGTTCGACCCTGAGGGCGACGAGTGGGACGAGTACTCGGTGGAGGAGTCCGCCGAGTAACGGCCGTTCGTGCCGTCACCACCCGTGAACGCCCGGTCCGCCCTTCGGCGGGCCGGGTGTTTTGTCCATGTTCAGCGGTGAGTTGGGTCATCTCATACGATCGCTTACCCTTCGGGGATGGAACCGTGGGCAGCCGGATTGCGTTTCTGTATCCGTAAATGCCCGGGATGATCAGCAGGGAGACGCGACGTGACGGCACGGGACGGTCAGGGGCGGGTGGCCGGAAGCAACTGGAGCCGACGCGGAGTGCTCGCGGGCCTGATCGGGGCCCCCGTACTGCTGCTCGCCGCCTGCAACGACAACAGCGGTGGCAACGGCGGCAGCGGTGGCAGTGGCGGCAGCGGTTCGGGCGGCGGCAACGGCACCCCGGGTTCGGGCGGCGGCAGCACCCCGAAGACCTCGACCGCCGTGATCACCGTCAGCCCCGCGGACGGTGCCACCGGCGCCAGCTTCAGCGAGCCGGTCAAGGTGACCGTCAGCAACGGCACCCTGAGCAGCGTCAAGGTCACCGACTCCACCGGCAAGGAGTTGGCCGGCCAGCTCTCCGCCGACAACACCAGCTGGACCTCGGCCGCGGCCCCGGCCAGCGGTACCAAGTACTCCGTCACCGCCAGCGGCGTCGACAAGGACAAGCTGGAGGCGGACGCCAACGCCACCTTCACCACGGCGACCCCGGCCAACACCTTCGTGGGCTACTTCACCCCCGAGGACGGCTCGGTGGTCGGCGTCGGCATGCCGGTCTCGATCAACTTCAGCAAGCCGGTCACCGACAAGAAGGCCGTCCAGTCGGCGATCACCGTGATAGCCGAGCCGGGCGTCGAGATCGTCGGCCACTGGTTCTCCAGCACCCGCCTCGACTTCCGGCCGCAGGAGTACTGGGCCAAGGGCACCAAGGTCACCCTCAAGCTGCGGCTCAAGGACGTCGAGGGCGCCAAGGGCGTCTACGGCACCCAGTCCAAGGACGTCAGCTTCACCATCGGCCGGGCCCAGACCAGCGTCGCCGACCTCGCCACCAAGAAGCTCACCGTCACCACGGACGGCCAGGTCAGCGCCGTCTACAAGATCTCCGGCGGCGCCCCCGAGCACACCACCTGGGGCGGCAAGATGGTCATCTCCGAGCAGTTCACCCAGACCCGGATGAACTCGCAGACCGTCAACCTGGGCAGCGAGTACGACATCGCCGACGTGCCGCACGCCCAGCGGCTCACCACCTCCGGCACCTTCATCCACGGCAACTACTGGTCCTCGTCGTCGATCTTCGGCGGTCAGAACACCAGCCACGGCTGCGTCGGCCTGCAGGACGCCAAGGGCGCCCAGGACAGCAGCACGGACGGCTTCAAGTTCTACAAGTCCTCGATGGTCGGCGACGTGGTCGAGGTCGTGAACTCCGGCGACAAGACCGTCGCCCCGGACAACGGCCTGAACGGCTGGAACCTCAGCTGGGCCGACTGGAAGGCCGGCAGCGCCGTCTGACCCACCTCTGGGAAAAACTCCCGGGCGGACCGAACCTCGCGGTCCGCCCGAGGAGTCAGGTGGGTGTGAAACGCGAGCAGAGACAGCGACAGGACGCCGAGTTCAGCGCGTTCGTCGCCGGGAACGGCCGCCGGCTGCTGAGGCTGGCCGAGCTGTTGACCGGCGATCCCGAACGGGCCAAGGACATCGTGCAGTCGGCGCTCGAACGCGCCTACCTGCACTGGCACCGGATCACCGGTGACGACCCCACCGCGTACGTCCGCCGGATCGTGGTGAACCAGCACCGCGACTGGTGGCGCCGGCTGTGCAACCGCGAACTCCCCACCGACCACGCCCCGGACCGGCCGCTGGCCGAGGACCTGGCCGAGCGACAGGCCCAACGGGCCCTGCTGCAACAGGTGTTGGGAACGCTCACCCGCCGGGAGCGGACGGTCGTCGTGCTGCGGTACTACGGGGACCTCACCGAGGCCGACATCGCGGCCGAACTGGGAATCGCCCGGGGCACCGTGAAGAGCACCCTCCACCGGGCGCTGTCGAAGCTGCGCGCACACCCCGAACTCGCCGACCGCACCGGCGGCCCGGCGGGACCCACGACGCAGATCGAGGTGACGGTATGAGCTTCGAGGACAGGCTCTTCGAGGACAGACTCGGAGAACTGCTCAGGAACGAGGACCCGGACGCGGCCGCACCGCAGCCCGCGGCGGTCATCGCCGGGGCCCGGCGGCGCCGCGCCCGGCGCCGGAC